>CALZHX010000244.1 GCA_945787435.1 uncultured Woeseiaceae bacterium | reverse complement strand
CAGATCGTGCGATCTGCCGCCCCTTTTGTTTATGGGTCGAGGGAATAATCATGGGATCGAAAACGCCCCTGTACGACAAACATGTCGAGGTTGGCGCGCGCATCGTCGATTTTGGCGGCTGGGATATGCCGCTGCACTATGGCTCGCAGAAAGAAGAGCACCACGCCGTAAGGACCAACGCCGGTCTTTTTGACGTGTCGCACATGACCATCGTTGACCTGAAGGGCGAGCGCGTGCGCGACTTCCTGCGCTACCTCGTCGCCAACGATGTCGCCAAATTGCAGGATGCGGGCAAGGCCCTCTACACCAGCATGCTGAATGAAGATGGCGGCGTCATCGACGACCTGATCATCTATTTTATGACCGAAAGCTGGTTTCGCCTCGTCGTCAATGCCGCGACACGCGACAAGGACCTCGCCTGGATCCGTAAACAGGCGGAAGCATTTGATGTCGCGGTCAATGAACGCGCCGAGCTTGCGATGATTGCCGTACAAGGACCGAATGCGCGCGAACTGGCTGCTCCGTGTATCGACGGCGAGTGGCGCGAGCAAGCGCTGAACCTGAAGCTATTCACCGGCATGGAGGCGGGCGACCTGTTCGTCGCGCGCACCGGATATACCGGGGAAGACGGCTGGGAAATCCTGATGCCCGCAGCACGTGCGCCATCGATCTGGGATCGCTTGCTTGCCGGAGGCGTAGTGCCTTGCGGTCTGGGAGCGCGTGATACATTACGCCTCGAGGCAGCGATGAATCTGTACGGATCGGATATGGACGAGACAATCTCGCCACTTGAAGCCGGGCTCGCCTGGACCGTCGCATGGGAACCTGCCGATCGCGATTTCATTGGCCGCAAGTCACTTGAAGCGATGCGCGCCAATCCGGACAGGCGCCGCTTCGTCGGCTTGCTGCTCGAAGACAAGGGCGTCCTCAGAAACCACCAGCGCGTGGTCGTCGACGGCGTCGGCGAAGGCGAGATCACGAGCGGCGGTTTCTCGCCGACGATCGGCCGCTCCATCGCGTTGGCGCGACTACCTGCCGGCGACTATGACAGCGCGCATGTCGACGTGCGCGGCAAATTATTGAATGTACGTATCGTTAAGACGCCGTTTGTCCGCAATGGGCAAGTGCGCATTGAACTGTAGGAGAGATTGATGAGTGAGCTGCCCGGAGATTTGTTGTACACGAAGGACCACGAGTGGCTGCGCCGCGAAGATGACGGCTCAGTTTCAATTGGCGTTACGGACCACGCACAAGCCGCACTTGGTGACCTTGTATACGTGGAGCTTCCCGAAGTCGGCCAGGACGTGACCGAAGGCGGCGACATGGCGGTGGTCGAATCAGTGAAAGCAGCATCGGATGTGTATTCACCGATCGATGGCACAGTGGCCGCGGTTAACGACTTGCTTGCCGATGATCCCGAGATGATAAATACGGAACCGTATGAGGCCGGCTGGATTGTGAAAATCACTCCGAGCGGTGATATTGACGAGAGTGCCTTGTTGACGCCCGATGCGTACCAGGCGCTGTTGGACGAAGAAGAAGCCTAAGAGAAGCACATGCCTTTTATTCCCCATACCGACGACGACACTCGCGAAATGCTCGAGGTGATTGGTGCACACAGTCTCGACGCGTTGTTCGATGAGATACCCAAAGACCTGCTGATCGAATCGCTCGATGGCGTTCCCGAAGCCATGAGCGAGATGGCGATTACGCGACTGATGCGTGAACGCGCTGCACAGGATGGAGCACCGCTGTGTTTCCTCGGCGCCGGTGCCTACGAGCATCACGTACCAACCGCCGTCTGGGATCTGGCTACGCGCGGTGAGTATTACAGTGCCTACACGCCGTACCAGGCCGAGGCCAGCCAGGGCACGTTGCAGACGATCTACGAGTACCAGACGATGATCACAGAGCTGACCGGTCTCGATGTCAGCAATGCATCGCTCTACGACGGCGCCTCTGCACTCGGCGAAGCTGCACTGATGGCCGTGCGCTGCAACCGCAAGGTGAAGAACGGGCGTGTCATTCTTGCACCCGGCGTTAACCCGATCTACGAAAAGGTGGCGTCGGCCATTGCGGGCACGCAAGACATCACGTTCGAACGGCTCGACATGGACATGGCGACAGGCAATGCGATGTCGTCCTTGCCGGATGGGGAAGGTCCTGTGGCCGTCGCCATCCAGCAACCGTCATTCCCGGGCACGCTTGAAGATGTCGATCGCCTTACAGACTGGGCGCACGCACAGGGCGCTTTTGTCATTGCCATCGTCAACCCGACGTCGCTGGCGCTGCTCAAAGCGCCCGGTCACTGGGGAACCGAAGGCGCTGATATTGCGATTGGCGAAGGTCAGCCGCTTGGCGTGCCCTTGTCGTCAGGCGGGCCGTACTTCGGTTTCATGACCTGCAAGCAAAAGCATGTACGGCAGATGCCGGGACGAATTATCGGGCGCACTACGGACCTCGACGGTGAACCGGGTTTTGCGTTGACGCTGCAAGCGCGCGAACAACACATTCGGCGTTCCAAGGCGACTTCGAATATTTGCACCAACCAGGGCCTGATGGTCACTGCTGCGACCATTTACATGGCGCTCGTCGGTTATCACGGCCTGCGTTCGATAGCGACCCGGTCGCATCAAAACACCAGCAGGCTCATCGACAGTCTGACCGCCATTGATGGCGTAGAGCGCCTGTTCGACGGCCCGTATTTCCACGAAGTTGCGTTGCGACTTGATCGTCCGGTAGCACCGGTCCTCGATGAACTGTCGATACGAAATATTCTGGGTGGTTACGATTTAACCGCGGGCAATCCCGATCTTGGAAATTCGCTACTCGTGTGTGCCACTGAGACGAAGACGGAGGTCGACATCGACGCCTATGTATCGGCGTTGAGCGAAATCATGGCGTCTGCGGAAAGGAAGTCGGCATAGCAATGGCAATAGTAAGTTACCTGGGTGGGACCTACCGCACATTCGATGAACTGCCAGCTGTCGGCTCACTCGCGCCCGATGTGTCGCTCGTCAATACCAGCCTGCAGGATGTATCGCTGGCCAACTTTATGGGCAAACGCAAGTTGCTCAATATCTTTATCAGCATCGACCGGCCTATTTGTGCGAAATCAGTCATCAAGTTCGATAAATTCTCCGAAGGGCATGATGACATCGTGATGCTGGCCGTTTCCTATGATCTGCCTTTCGCGCACAGGCGCTTCCAGGAGGAACACGATCTCAAGAACGTCATCGGGTTGTCGGCAATTCGCCACGCGGGTTTCGGCGAGAACTACGGTGTGCAAATCGTTGAGGGGCCGCTCGCCGGGATGTTCGCACGCGCCATTGTCGTGCTCGATGAACACAACACGGTCGTGCATATCGAACAAATCGAAGACATCAGGACCGAGCCGAATTACGGGGCGGCGTTCAAGTCACTGGGCGTTAGCGTCGAAGAGGACTAGATAAGAATGAGCACGTTGATATTCGAGAAATCACGTCAGGGTCGCCGCGCGTTCGCGCAAGCGCCTTTGAACCCGTCTGACACGAGTATTCCCAAGTCATTTCTGCGTGACGACGAGCCGTTGTTGCCGGAGGCCTCCGAGTTACAGGTCGTGCGCCATTACACACGACTGTCACAGAAGAACTTCTCGATCGACACGCAGTTCTCTCCGCTGGGTTCGTGCACGATGAAGTACAACCCGCGTGCCTGTAATGCACTGGCTCTACTGCCCGGTTTCGCAGGACGGCACCCGCTCGGTCCGGTCAGCCACGGCCAGGGCTTTATGAAGTGCATGTTCGAATTGCAGGAAATGCTCAAGTCTGTGACCGGCATGGTCGGTGTGTCGCTGACGCCGATGGCAGGCGCGCAGGGCGAGCTTGCCGGTGTCGCCATGATTCGCGCTTATCACCAGGAGCGTGGTGACACCGAGCGCAACGAAATTATCGTGCCCGATGCAGCGCACGGTACCAACCCGGCGACCGCGACCATGTGTGGCTGTGTGGCCGTCGAGGTTCCGACCGATTCGGAAGGCGACGTCGATCTCGAGGCGCTCAAGCGTGTCGTTGGTCCAAAGACAGCGGGCATCATGCTGACCAACCCGTCCACGCTCGGCGTTTTCGAGCGCCACATCATCGAGGTCGAACGAATCGTCAAGGATGCGGGTGGTCTGCTGTATTACGACGGCGCCAACCTGAACGCGATTTGCGGCAAGGTGCGACCCGGCGACATGGGTTTTGATGTCATCCACATGAACCTGCATAAGACATTCTCGACGCCACATGGTGGTGGCGGGCCCGGTTCCGGCGCTATCGGTGTTGGCGAACGCCTGCTGCCGTACATGCCGATACCGGTCGTCACCGAACGGGACAACGACGGCGAGTCGTATTACGACTGGCTGGAAGAAGACGACATGCCGCACTCTATTGGCCGCCTGTCGGGGTTCATGGGCAATTCGGGTGTGTTGCTGCGCGCCTACATCTACATGCGCATGGTTGGTAACGCCGGCATGAAGCGGCTTGCTGAATACGCAACGCTGAATGCCAATTACCTGCAGGCGCGTCTGCGAGATGCAGGCTTCACGCTCGCGTTTCCGAATCGGCGCGCCAGTCACGAGTTCATTGTCACGCTCAAGCACGAGGCGAGGGAGTTTGACCTGACGGCCATGGACGTCGCAAAGGCACTGCTTGACCTCAATTACCATGCGCCGACGACTTATTTCCCACTACTCGTCCCGGAGTGTCTGCTGATCGAGCCGACCGAGACCGAGAGCAAGGAGACGCTCGACAACTTCGTCGACGCCATGGTCGCGATCGCCACAGAAGCACGCGATAACGGCACGAGTTTCAAGGAAGCGCCATACAAGTTGCCGGTGCGACGTCTCGACGACGTCAAAGCGGCACGCCAGCTGGACCTCAAGTACCGACCCGATCCGTAGGAACCTGCGCCAGCGGGCGACCAGGTTAGTCACACAGGCCCGACACCGGGTGCCCGGACCTCTACGATCTCCGGGGAGGCCGAGGGCGGGATGATTGTTGCCGGTAGTAAAGCGGACCGCAGGGAGCCATATCGGCAACAATCATGGCGGTCTCGAGCCTGTGCGATAAACCCGAGTGCGCTGTTATGAGTGTTACGTCGCTTCGTTCGCTTGGTCGGTTGTGTTCAAATAGGGAACCGTAGCGCCGCAGGCCGGTCTTTTAACCTATGACACGACTTAGAATTCTCGTTGCCCTTGCAGCGCTAGCACTGGTGAACACCGTTTCGGCGGCCGAGGACACGGCCTGGACCGAGACGCTCGAGCGAATTTCCTCGGGGGTCGTGTCGATCCGCGTGGACAGCACGCGTGCGTTCGATACCGAATGGAACTCATCCAGCCAGGCGACCGGTTTCGTCGTTGATGCGAAACAGGGCCTGATCCTTACGAATCGCCATGTCGTGACGCCGGGACCCGTCGTGGCCGAGGCCGTGTTTCGGAACAATGAAGAAGTGCGCCTGACGCCGGTTTATCGGGATCCTGTGCACGACTTCGGCTTTTTTCGCTATGACCCGGCCGAACTCCGTTACATTGAACCGGCCGAATTGCCACTGGTTCCGGACGGTGCCGGAATCGGGCGCGAGATCCGGGTCATAGGCAACGATGCCGGGGAGCAATTATCGATTCTTGCTGGCACGATCGCTCGCCTTGATCGCAAGGCGCCCGACTACGGTCGCGGCAAGTACAACGACTTCAACACCTTCTATCTGCAGGCGGCGTCCGGTACCTCCGGTGGGTCCTCGGGTTCGCCGGTCGTCAATATCGATGGCGAGGTTGTTGCCCTCAACGCCGGTGCCAATAACTCTGCTGCAAGTAGCTTTTTCCTGCCACTCGATCGGATCCATCGTGCGCTCGACCTGATCCGGCAAGGCGAAGCGGTTACGCGCGGTACGTTGCAGACAATGTTCGAGCGTAAGGCGTTCGACGAGCTCAAACGCCTCGGCCTGACCGATGAATCCGAGCGACTGGCCCGCATGACGTACCCGGACCAGACTGGCATGCTGACGATCGAACAGGTTATTCCGGATTCTCCGGCTGCCGGCAAACTGGCGCCTGGGGACATTCTTGTTCGCATCAACGACGAACTCGTCACGGAGTTTGTGCCGCTTGCCGCGATTCTCGACGACCACGTCGGCCAGGAGATCGAAATCCAGGTTGAACGTGGTGGCAAGAGCGTGACCGAGACCGTGCATGTGTCGGACTTACACGCCATTTCACCAAACGAGTTTCTCGAGTTTGGTGATGCCATTGTCAACAACCTGTCCTATCAACAGGCGCGCCACTACAACCGATCGCCGGAGGGTGTGTATGTCGCCAACCCGGGCTACCTGTTATCCAAGTCCGCGATTCCCCGCGGCGCGGTTATTACTGAGTTTGGCGGAGATCCTATTAACAACATTGACGAACTCGAGGCTGCCATCGATGGCCTCGCCGACGGTGAACGCGCGCAGTTGCGTTACGTGACAATGGACAATCCGCAGAACAGCATCGTGCGTTCCTTCGAGATGGATCGCGTGTGGTTCCCGGTCAGGCGTTGCAAGCGCGACGACGAGACGGGCGTGTGGCCGTGTCGTGATCTTGGGCCTGGCCCGGAGGCCGCAGCGCCGAAAGTAGGCCACACCGAACTCAAGAAATATGACGATCCGCGTGTGAAGTCCATCGCTCCGTCGCTCGTTGTCGTTACGTTTGATCTGCCCTACACGCTGTCCGGCGTTGCGGACAGGCATTACTACGGCACAGGTCTTATCGTCGACAAGGAGCGCGGGCTTGTTGTTGTTGATCGCAATACAGTGCCCATTGCCATAGGGGATGTGACCATAACGTTCGCAGGCTCGCTCGAGGTCAGGGCGAAGGTCGAGCAACTTCATCCGCTGCACAATCTCGCGATCATTTCCTACGACCCAGCGACAATTAACGACACGGCCGTCAAGGCGGCTGAATTCAATCCGGTCGAATTGAAGCCGGGTGATGATGTCTGGGTCGTCGGCATCAAAGGCGATCATCAGCTCGCGCACCAGCGCAGCACGGTCTCGTCGGTCGGTCCGTTGAATCTACCGCTGTCCCGCACATTGCGTTTTCGTGATTCGAACATTGAGGGCGTCAATCTCGTTAATGCGCCGACGGATTATGACGGCGTATTGGTCGACAAGCGCGGGCGTGTTGCGGCTATGTGGTCAAGCTTCGCGATTCAGTCGGGTGGCGACAATACACAAGTGAATCGTGGCGTTGGCGCGGATCTCGTCATGGAATTCGTCGACATTGTGAGAGAAGGGCGGCCGTTCTTTTCACTGGAAGCGGAGTTTGTGTACTCACCCTTGTTCGCGGCTCGCAACATGGGTGTCGACGAAGAGTGGCTGGCGCGGCTCGAGGCTGACAACCCGGTTAATCGCCGTGCCCTGAGCGTCACGCGACTCGTCGCCGGCACCGCTGCGTCTGCCAACTTGCGCAACGGCGACATGGTCCTGGCCATCGACGGCGAGGTTGTGACAACATTCCGTAGTCTCGAGAAAGCGGTTCAAAAACCGCAAGTTACGGTTACAGTATGGCGGAACGGCAGTGCGCGCGACATCGAAATTGAGACAGCGGTACTGGACGGTCGCGGCATCGACAGAGCAGTATCGTGGGCAGGTGCACTGATTCAGAATCCGCATCGGCCAATGGCCGCCCAGCGCGGTATTGACCCTTACGGCGTGTACGTCGCCTTCTTTAGCTACGGTTCGCCTGCGACGCGATACGGACTGTGGGCAGGCCGTCGCGTGATTGAGGTCGACGAAACGCCGACACCGGATCTGGAAGCGTTCATTGCCGCGGTAGCGGCAAAACAGGACCGCGAGTCAGTGCGCCTGAAGACGGTGACCTGGAACGATGTTGTCGAAGTCATCACACTTAAACTCGATAATCAGTACTGGCCTGCGTATGAGATTAAGCGAACCGAAGATGGTTGGCGGCGGACGAAAATCGGCTCCTAAGTCGCTACTTGTAGCGATCGTTGTGCTGCTGATTGCCGGCGGCTTCGCCTCGGCACAATCGCTATACAAGTATCGCGGGCCTGACGGTGAGTGGATCTACTCGGACCGCCCACCCGACGATGACACCGTGGTTGAAGTTCGCCAGCTGCAAGGCAGTCACAAAAACGGCGCCGAGGTCAGCGTTAAGCACGAATTCGTCGGCCGCACGGTTGAGCTCGTTGCATACAACCAATCGTATGCTCCTATTGAACTCGTCGTCACGTTCAAATCGATTCGTGGGCTGGAGTTTCCGCACCCGGACGAGGATCTGAGTTGGGTTGTACCGCCGCGCACCGACCTGACGTTAGTCGCGCTCGATTTACTTGAAACCGAAGACGCGCCGTTTCTCGAATACCAATACAAGTACCTGGCAGGCGATCCCGGTACACGCCATCGTCCGCAGCAGGCTTATCGCGCGCCGTTTGCTATTGCGACAGATCACCCGGTGACGCAGGCCTACCCCGAAGTAGCAACGCATGTGACGATCGACAGTTTCTATGCGATCGATATCGCGATGCCAATTGGCACCGATATTATGGCAGCGCGTGGCGGCGTTGTTTTTGATGTGGCAGCCAGCAATTTCCGTGGCGGCCTGGACCCCGCACGCGACGGACCAGCGGCAAACGTAGTGCGCATCCTGCATGACGACGGCACTTACGCGATCTACGCGCACCTCAATACCAACTCGATTCGCGTGCGTCCGGGCGATCGCGTGCAGCGTGGTCAGTACATCGCAGACTCCGGCAACACAGGATTCTCAAGCGGTCCACATCTGCATTTCGCAGTCGTACGCAATGCGGGCATGGCGATCGAGTCCGTACCTGTTACGTTCACAGGGCAGAACTCGGCGAACATCACCCCGGCCTCGGGGATGGCGCTTACGGCGTACTGATCTCTGGCAGCTCACAATGCGTGCCAACGCATCGATAAATGACGACTTTTCCGTCGACTGGTGCGCGCTCTGCCAACAGTCCGGGTAAGTCCGGTTCATCCGATCCGATCGCCAGGACGAGCCGCGAAGGTGAGTAGATCTTAAGTGTCTGGTTGTGTCGGGCGGAGATGTCGGCTTTATCGCCTCGTATCACAACGATCTCGGGTGGCTCAAGATACTCTTCCAGTGCCGTGATCAACGTGACATGGCCGTGTGGGTATTCGTCCATGGCTTTCCACGCGCTGCGCAATGCTTTTTCGGCCGCATTAATGTAGCGCTGTTCGCCCAGCACATGGCCCAGCCGCTGCAACACGAGTACCGCAATGCCGTTGCCTGACGGGATTGCGTCGTCCGCAAAAGGCTTTGGCCGGTGCATCAGCGTTTCGTGGTCATCGGCCGTGAAAAAGAACCCGCCGCTATCCTTATCTTCGAAATGCTCAAGCATCAGCTCAGCGAGCGTGATCGCGAAATCGAAATGTCGTTTGTTCCATCGTGATTGCAGCAGTTCCAGGATGGCATCGATCAGGAAAGCGTGGTCATCGAGATATGCAGGAAACCGCGCCTGGCCATCTTTATAGCTGGCAAGCAAGCGACCATCGACAAGAAGATTTTCGCGAACAAAGTCGCACGCCGACTCGGCCGCGTCGATCAGGTCATCACGTTCGAGTACGCGGCCCGCGATTGCCATGCCGCGGATGGCAAGCGCGTTCCACGACGTCAGTTGTTTGTCGTCGCGCCCTGGCGGCACCCGTGTCTCGCGTTTGGCGAGCAGCTTTTTGAGAGCCGGTGCAATCTTCGATTCCGGGTCATCAACAGCCTCCCGCACGGTCAGATGCCACTTGCCCTCGAAATTCGCTTCCTTGTCGAGGCCGAATTTTCTCGCGATCAGGCCGAATTGCTCATCATCGAGCAGGGCGCCGACTTCATCCGGTGTCCAGACGTAATACTTGCCTTCCTCACCTTCGGAGTCGGCATCGCGCGAGGAGTAGAAACCGCCGTTCGGCGATTGCATGTCGGCGAGCATCCAGTCGGCCGTTCGGCTCGCCGTTTCCCGGAACAGATCTTCGCCCGTAGCAAGAAACGCCTGTGAGTAGGCAGCAAGCAAAGCGCCGTTGTCGTACAGCATCTTCTCGAAGTGCGGAATCTGCCAGAAACGGTCTACCGAGTAGCGGCAGAAGCCACCGCCGACGTGGTCGAAGATGCCGCCGTCCGCCATGCGTGTGAGGGTCAGGGTTGCCATGAACAGCGCATCGATATCGGGCTCTTCGTCATCGGCCGTACTTCTCCACGCCCGCAGCAGCCACTCGATCGTGCCCGGATGTGGAAATTTCGGGGCGCCGCCATGGCCGCCAAAATCATAGTCGAAGTTCTTGCTCAGCAGCTGCCGAAGTTGCTCTGCCGGTGCCGGTGTCATCACAAGGTCGTCGGCAGCGGCCTCCGGTTCGAGGCGATCGAAGACCTCACTTAAGCGCTTGCCCTGGTCTGCGATATCGTCGCTATTCTGTTCGAAATAATCGGCAACTTTGACTAAGAGGTCCGAAAAACTCGGCATCCCGTATCGAGCCTCATTCGGAAAATAGGTGCCGCCGAAAAACGGCCGCTGATCATTGGCGCTCAGGAACATCGTCAGTGGCCAGCCGCCGCCGCGCTGGGTGAGCAATTGATGCGCGGTCTGGTAAATCTTGTCCACATCCGGCCGTTCTTCACGATCGACTTTGATGTTGACGAACAGCTCGTTCATCAGGGCGGCAGTCGCATCATCCTCAAACGATTCGTGCGCCATGACGTGGCACCAGTGACAGGCCGAGTAGCCGACTGACAGCAACACGGGCTTGCCGGAATTGCGGGCGAGCTCAAAGGCCTCCTCGCCCCACGGATACCATTCTACTGGATTGTCGGCGTGCTGCAGGAGGTAGGGACTGGTTTCTTTGGAGAGGCGATTGGTCATGGTTTGTTATGATACAGCCCATGATCGTCTATCCCGATATCGACCCGATTATTTTCTCGATCGGCGTCGTCAAAATTCGTTGGTATGGCCTGATGTATGTCATCGGCTTCCTGTTCGCGTGGTGGCTGGCCAGAAAACGCACTGCGCTGCCACACTCGGTGATCAGGGAACCGCAACAGGCCGATGACCTCATTTTTTACGCGATGCTGGGGGTCATTCTCGGCGGCCGGGTCGGCCATGCACTGTTCTACAGCTCCACCAGCTTCGCAGATGACCCGTTGTACCTGTTCAAGATCTGGGAAGGCGGTATGGCATTCCACGGTGGGCTTGTCGGCGTGTTGGTCGCGATGTGGCTGTTCGGCCGCAAACTGAATCTGACGATGTGGCAAGTCACCGATTTTTTGGCACCGATGGTGCCGCTCGGACTCGGCTTTGGCCGCATCGGAAATTTCATCAATGGCGAGCTTTGGGGCAAACCCACCGACGTTGCCTGGGGCGTGCTGTACAACGGCCAGGTATTGCATGCCTCGATGCTTTACGAAGCGATTCTCGAGGGCTTTCTACTTTTCGCGATTCTTTGGTGGTATTCGTCAAAACCACGGCCGTACATGGCAGTCTCGGGATTGTTCCTGTTCCTGTACGGCGTGTTCCGTTTTCTCATTGAATTCGTACGCGTCCCGGATGCGGATATCGGCTATCTCGCCGCGGGTTGGGTCACGATGGGCCAGGTCCTGAGTGCTCCAATGATAGTCGCCGGTGGTACGATGCTGTTCCTGGCGTACACACGAAACAACAAAGAGGCAGCTGCCTGATATGCACCAATACCTGTCCCTGATGCGCAAAGTGCGCGAAAACGGCGTCAAGAAAGAAGACAGAACCGGCACGGGCACGCTGAGCCTGTTTGGCCACCAGATGCGCTTCGACCTGAGCGAAGGCTTCCCGGTCATAACGACCAAGAAACTGCATCTGCGCTCCATCATTCATGAGCTGCTGTGGTTCCTTAAGGGCGACAGCAATATCCAGTACCTTAAAGACAACGGTGTATCGATCTGGGATGCCTGGGCCGATGAAAACGGCGAGCTCGGGCCCGTGTATGGCGTGCAGTGGCGCAACTGGCCGAAGCCTGACGGTGGGCACGTCGACCAGATAGCGCAGATCATGCAGCAGTTGAAGGAAAACCCGGACTCGCGCCGCATCATGCTGAGTGCCTGGAACGTCGGTGAGATCGAGAACATGGCGTTGCCGCCGTGTCATTGCTTGTTCCAGTTCTGGGTAGCCGAGGGCAAGCTCTCGTGCCAGCTGTACCAGCGCAGCTGCGACATTTTCCTTGGTGTACCTTTCAACATTGCATCGTACGCTTTGCTGACGCACATGCTCGCACAGCAGGCCGACCTCAAGGTGGGTGACTTCGTCTGGACGGGCGGCGACTGCCACCTGTACAGCAATCATCTCGAGCAGGCTGACGAACAACTGCAACGCGAACCGCTGCCGTTACCGCGACTGGCCATAAAGCGCAGGCCGCCGAGTATTTTTGATTACGAGTACGACGACTTCGAGATACTCAACTACGAGTCGCATCCGCACATCAAAGCCGCCGTAGCCGTTTAACTGAAAAGGGGTCAGGTCCCCAGGGCTCTGACCCCAATTTTTTGTGCACATGATCTCCCTAATAGTCGCAGTCTCAACCAACAACGTCATCGGCGCCAAAGGCGATTTGCCGTGGCGATTGTCGAGCGACCTCAAACGCTTCAAGGCCCTGACCATGGGCAAGCCCATCGTTATGGGTCGAAAAACCTACGAGTCAATTGGTCGTCCGCTTCCAGGCCGACAGAACATAGTCGTTACCCGCAATCCTGATTTCGCAGCGGAAGGATGTGACGTTGTGGCATCAGTTGATGCGGCGATCGAGGCCGCAGGCGATGCCGAGGAAATCATGGTGATCGGCGGCAGCCATATCTATGAGGCGTTTCTGCCAGGGGCCGATCGTATCTACCTGACACGCCTACAGGCCGAGGTT
>CALZHX010000243.1 GCA_945787435.1 uncultured Woeseiaceae bacterium | reverse complement strand
TGGCTGATGCGTATCGTGACGGACAGTTGATTCGCGGTGAAGGTGATGCCAGTGCAGCTGAAATCTACGCCGACGCCTATAACAAGGACCGCGAGTTCTACTCGTTTTATCGAAGCATCGATGCGTATCGGAAATCCATGGGACAGGAAGGGGACGTCCTCGTGCTGGATCCCGATAACGATTTTTTCCGCTACCTCAAAGAGTCCGACGGTGGTCGCTAAGTAAACGAATCATGCACTGGCAGGAGATTCTGACGGCCGTTGCTTTGCTTCTTGTTATCGAGGGCATGTTGCCGTTCATCGGGCCGCGGGCTTATAAGCAGCTGGTAGTGCAGATTGCAAAACTGGGTGACAATCAGTTACGCACGTTTGGATTAACGTCGATGATTGCGGGACTAGTGCTCCTGTTTTTTGTACGCAGCTAGAGATCGGATAAGCCATGGGTAAAAATGTCGTTGTCATCGGCACCCAATGGGGTGATGAAGGCAAAGGAAAGATCGTGGATTTGCTAACGGACCGTGCGGCTGCTGTCGTACGTTTCCAGGGCGGCCACAACGCCGGTCACACGCTGGTCATCGATGGCAAGAAGACTGTTCTTCACCTGATACCCTCGGGGATCTTGCGCGACGGCGTGAGTTGCCTGATCGGAAACGGTGTGGTGTTGTCGCTCGATGCTCTCGTGACTGAGGCCAATGCGCTCGCCGCAACCGGTGTGCCGGTCTTCGAGAGGCTTAAGATCAGTCCGAATTGTCCTCTTATCCTGCCGTCACATGCCGCACTGGATCTGGCTCGTGAAAAAGCCAAGGGTTCGGCGGCGATCGGTACCACCGGCAGGGGTATAGGACCGGCGTACGAAGACAAAGTCGCACGGCGTGCACTAAAAGTTTCGGACCTGTTTGTACGGGAGAAGTTTGCGGCGAAACTTGGCGAGGTCCTCGACTACCATAACTTCCTGCTCAAGAAATATTTCGGGGCGGACCCGGTCGATTTCACGAAAACGCTCGAAGAATCGCTCGAGGCGGCCGAAGTGGTCGCACCCGTCACGGCCGATGTGACGCAAATACTGCACGATCTGACCGACGACGGGCAGAGTATTCTGTTCGAAGGCGCGCAGGGGACATTCCTTGACATCGACCATGGCACGTATCCGTTCGTAACCTCATCGAATACTGTTGCCGCGGCAGCGAGTACCGGAACAGGGGTCGGGCCGCGCAATCTCGATTACATACTCGGTATCGTTAAGGCATACACGACACGGGTTGGTGCCGGCCCATTTCCAACGGAGTTGTTCGATGATGCCGGCGCTCACCTTGCCAGCGTCGGTGCCGAGTTCGGCGCAACAACCGGCAGACCCCGCCGATGCGGGTGGTTTGATGCGGTCGCATTGCGACGTTCGATTATCAATAGCAGTGTTTCCGGCTTGTGTGTAACCAAGCTGGATGTTCTCGATGAACTTGAGACGATTCAGATCTGCGTTGGCTACCAGATTGACGGTGAACCCATCTCAGGCGTTCCGGTTGTCGTCGATCGCTTTGCAGAGTGTAAGCCGATCTATGAGGAACATGCCGGCTGGCAGGAATCAACCGTCGGCGTTACGCGCTTCGAAGATCTGCCTGCCAAAGCCAGGGATTATCTTGCTCGGATGCAGGAGCTAGCCGGTGTGCCGGTGGACATTGTTTCGACGGGCCCGGACCGCGAGCAAACCATCATCAAGCAACATCCGTTTGAGTAGCATTGCCGCGAGAAGCGCAAGCAAGAGCCAGCTTAGAGAACCACCGCCGCCCGACTTGCCGGGTTTGCGTACCGTTACCGAAGTCGTCGACACGCTCGCGAGTCCGCGTTCGTCCGATACGGTTAATTGAAAACGTAGCAACGTGTCTGACGTGACGTCTGGCGCGGTGAATGTCGCTGACGCGCCATTGGCATTACTCAAGATAACTGTGGTGCCGGACGTTTGCAGCCATTGGTAGGTAATAGCATCGCCGTCCGGGTCGTTCGATTGGGCGCCATTCAGAGTCACCGTACCCCCGGATCTGACAGTCTGGCTTGCACCGGCAACCGCATTGGGTGAGTTATTGATGGCATCGGAAATATTGATGCGCAGGGCTGCCTGTCCCACATTGGTATTGACGGCATTGCCCAAGGTCAGTTCGACAAACTCGTCTGCCTCAACATTGCCATCGTCACTGATCGTAAACTCAAGCCACTTCGGATTGGCGTCGCCATCTGCCCAGTTCAATGTGCCGCTGGCTGCTCCCTGGAAGTCAACTCCAGCATCGGCATCGCCGCCGCTTATCGAATAATCGACGCTGATGGCGCCCACAGCGCTGCCAGTTCGATTAAGCACGGCAATGGCAGTCGCGAACCCTCGCTCGGCGATATCGATCGTCGTGCGGTCGAAGCCGACTGTCGGGGCCGAGCCTGGCTCGGAAATATACACGTTGGCCACACTACCTGGAGCGAGTGTTGCACCGCCCGTCGGTGCCGCCAGTCGAACCAGGAAACGCTCAAGGTCTTCCGTCGTCGCATCGGCAAGAAGATCGAGCGTAACGAATTTGTCGCTCGCATCGCCAGCATTCCAGCTAAGCGTCCCGCTGCTCGCCAGTAGATCCGAGCTGTCACCCGTGGCGGGTACGATTTCGTAGTCCACGCCTACAGCGCCGACAGTGCCACCGGTTCGTTTGACAGCAACCTGGAGTCGCGAGCCTTCCGCTCCGCCGTAGGAACCAGTTGAGAACGACAGCGAGCCCTGGGGGACATCAAGCGTCTCGTCGCGCGCCATGTACAGGCCGCTACCAATATCACTGATGGCGATGCTACCGCTGTGAAAAAAGGGGTAGGCACCCCAGGCACCAACAAAGCCGTTGTTGTCTGATGCAGGATAGGTATCAAGGCGGCCGACGGAAACAGGGATAGCCGGATTGCTAATGTCGAGCACGGTCAGGCCGCGGCTGTAATTCGACATGTAATAGCGGTTGCCGCGTATGAAACCGTTGTGATCTATCGCTCTGGTCGGCCCTGTCCATGGCGTCTCGGCCACGGGTGAGCCCAGGTTTGCGAGTGAGTAGATACGCAGTGTGGTATTCAGCCCACGATTGCGCTCGTCGAGTTCGTCGTGCACGTACAGGTATTGCTTGTCTTCGGACGACCAGCCTGAATGGACGTACTCCGCGTTGGCGTAATTCGTGCGACTGAGCCGCACCGGGTTGCGAGTATCAGTGATGTCCCAGATATCAAACGTAGATTCGTTGAAATCGAACAGGACTTCACAGTAGGTCGTGGCATTTACACACTGTGTGTCCTTGCGACTATCGGTGATCATCATCGACGCGGCGTCGTGCATGTAGTCACCGCGGCCGGAGCCCGGCATGACTTCAAATGCCGGCGACTCGGGATTATTAATCGAGTACGCGCGGTAAGGGCCGGAATTTCGATTTGACCCGGCGACGATCAATGTCGGCAGACTGCCATTCATCGACAAACCGGTACCAAAGTCGGTATTGGTCGCATACACGTTGTGCGCTGCGCTGAAGTCGCCATCATACGTGAGCTGTCGAATGCCGTGCGGTAAGCCGCTCAGGTCGATAACGAACAGCCCATCGCTGGAGCCATCAGTAGTGATGTAAGCGTGCGCGTTCCAGCGTCCAGTTGTCACATTCCAGAACTGGTAGACCTTGATATCGCGCCAGGACGTGCGTTGGCCGTCAATGAAGCCGACCTCACGTGGATTCTCGGCATCGGTGACATCGAAGACGCCGGTGCCAATGTCGAATCCGACAATAGCGTACTCACGATTGCTGTTCAGGTCGACAAAGCCCCAGACATCCGCTGCATTCCCGGGTCTCGCGCTGATGTCGCTAAAACCTAGATGGGAAAGCAGATCAACATCATCACACGGCAGGCCCGCAGCACTTCCTCCCGCGCAGGGGGTGGCCGGCAGGCTGGATTTGAGACTCTCGTGAATCGCCAGCAGCTTCTCGGTCTGTTCGATTGCTGCTATGTCGATACCCTTCCGGTCAACCACGACATGAAAGCCGCGCTCACTCAGAATACCGGCGTACTGCGCCGGGATGCCGGTAAGCGTCGATGCGGCGGCTGACGGCGTTGCGAATCCTGTTTCGCGTGCATACCCGCCTTGTACGTCAACGTCACCGCTGATCAGCTGGAACAGGCCTTCAGTGGTATCGACGCTGTAAGTCCCATCAGCGACCCTTATTTGTCCATTCTTGCCGACGCGGCTCATTGCATAGCCGATCGTCTCGCACGGTTCGATAACGTCCTGGCAATCACCAGTGTCAACACCACCTTGAGCGACGAATAGCGGCCGCGCACCATCTGAGTGTGCAAACGCATTGCCAGCCGCGATCAAAACCGCGACTATTGCCGCGCAAGAAAAAAGTCGATTCAGCATAGTCATCCCATGAAATTCTACATCGAGATTTGTTTTCAAACTGTGAGCACCGCCCTGTGACGGCGAATAACCTCGTTTTCAGGGCCGGTCCTGGTGCTTTTGACACAATTCGACGTCACGGGTTCGCGATGGACCGGATTGGCACGATCGCGGGCGCATCAGGCGGCGCGAAATGGCTGGTATTAAGTCATCTCGACCGGGTCATACTCGAGACCATCGTGCCGCGCCTGAAAGGGCCAGTGCACCTGATTGGCTCGTCAATCGGCGCATGGCGCTTCGCGTGCTATGCCCAGCCCGATCCCATCGCTGCGGTCGAGCGTTTCGAGGACGCTTATATCCATCAGTTCTACAGCGATGCGCCCGATATCCACGAAATCACAGCAAAGAGCCGGGAGATTCTCGGCACCTTTCTAGGTGACGGCGGTGTAAAGAATATCCTCAGTCATCCCCTGTTTCGTACGCACGTAATGACCGTCCGGGCACTTAATATTGCAGCATCCGAGCAACGCCATGTTCTCGCAGCTGCCATGATCCTCGCCGCCAGCATGAATGCCATTAACCGGCAAACTCTGGGTTGGTTTTTCGAGCGTGCTCTGTTTTTCGATGCCCGTGACCTGCCGCCGTTCTTCGACGTAGAGGGGTTTCCGTTGCAGCGCGTAATGCTGCGCCAGGAGAATCTGGAAGACGCCATTGTCGCCACGGGCTCAATTCCACTCGTATTGTCAGGAGTAAAGGACATCGCTGGCGCAATGCCCGGTGTCTATCGTGATGGTGGTGTGATCGATTATCACCTTGATATCCCTCACAGCGACCCGGATCGTCTTACGCTGTATCCGCATTTCATTGATCGTATCGTGCCGGGATGGTTTGACAAGAAACTAACGTGGCGCGGACCGAATCCCGCCAATGTCGAAAGGACTATCCTGATCAGTCCATCAGCAGAGTTCGTGGCTAGCCTCCCGAATGGCAAGATTCCGGATCGAACGGATTTCAAAACATTTTCGCCGCAGGATCGAATGCGGTTATGGTGCCGCGTTGTTGCGGAATGTGAACGGTTAGGCGACGAACTTAATGAGGTTATCGAAAAGGGTGACCTCGAATCGAGGCTTACGCCTTTGTAATTGCTGTCAGCATCCGGTGCAGCGCGTCAACATCTTCGTTCATCAGGTAGTCCGCCTGGTCTTTCCAGCCTCGCAACATCGGTAGGCTGCGGTCGTTAACGAGCAGGTGGTCTTCGCTGGACTGTTTGTGAATCTCCCATCCCGGAACAGCAATAACAGACCGTACACGTACGCGATGATCCAGCAGGCGGCGGAAATCCCTTTCAAGTGCAGCCGTACGCTTCGCGGTAGCCACGATCGTCTGCTTCTTGCCAGATGGCTGGTAAAGGAGTGAGTTATTGTCGAACCCGACACGGCCGTTTTTCGTTGGGCGGCGCGCAAATACATTGACGGCATAGGCACCGTTTTGACCGACGATGACGTGATCAATGATGCCGGCGCTGGTTTCAACGTCGTGGTAGACGTGCCCAAAACCGGTAGCTATTCGCTGCAGTTGATGGCCGACTGCAATATTTGCATCGCGCAGGAGTTTGACCTGGTGTCGCTCAATAAATGTCTGTACGAGCTTAATGAGTGCCAGCAATGCACCGAACGTCAAGACTCCAAGAAAAAGGTACAACTGCCAGTCCGGGTAGCCCGCGTATAATCTCTCTGCCTGCAGAATATGCGCAGCCACAAAAAGTACGATGAATACAAGCCCGGCGCTGAGATAGGTCGCTTGCGTACTGCTAAGGCGATCGAACTCATCGCGAAAACGCTGTGCAGCCTCACGCATGATGCTGTCTGCGAAAGTCGGGCTGGAGTTCACGCCGCGGGCGATGATTTGCCAGGATTTCATGACCAGCACGAACACAATGGTGCTGGCTGCCGCGACCATCGCCGCACCGCTGAAACTCTCGATATCCATCTCGAAAATACCCGTTGTTGGCCGTGTTGATCAGAGTATCGAGCGGCTACCGGCGTCACTGTGACGCAGGTCACATTGGCCGTCTCCCGAATGCGGAATGTGCCGCACTTTTCAGGTGCAATTCAGGTTGACTACGCTATTACTGGTGCAAACTCAATGCAGGAATTCTGGAGGATTTGTAATGAACAGTAAGTGGTTGAACATACTGGTGCCGGTCGTGCTACTCGGCCTGAGTGGTTGCGCCACGATGAATGCCGACGAATGTGCAACCAGCGATTGGACTGCCATTGGTTTTGAAGACGGTTCACGCGGTCATACCGCCGATCGCCTGGGCAGCCATCGTAAAGCTTGTGCAAAACATGGTGTTACTCCCGATTTTGCCGCGTATCAACGTGGTCACGCACAAGGCGTCGAGACGTTCTGTGATCCCGGACGCGCGTTTAATTATGGCGCCAACGGTGGCAAATATACCGGCGTTTGTCCGGCTGATATGGAGCCCGAATTTCTCCAGGCCTACAACGCTGGTCACAAATTGCATTCGCTGCGTTCGAGCGTAAGTGCGGCAAGTTCGATGATCTACTCCAAGGAGCAGGAACTCGAACGCACCGAGAAACGCATCGTTGCCGCCGAAGCAGCTTTGATCAGTGATCAAACGACGTCTGAAGAGCGTGTGGTATTACTCAACGAGCTCAAGGACCTGTCCGAGAACCCAGGCCAGTTGGAGTCGGAAATCAAGCAATTGATTGCCG
>CALZHX010000242.1 GCA_945787435.1 uncultured Woeseiaceae bacterium | reverse complement strand
ATGAAATCCGGTTTCTCGGCATTCGCTCCACGGCGCGCTGCCGGGCCACGGGCGATTCTTGGCCCAGGCCACGTAACGCGCAAGATGCCAGCGATCGATAACGAAATGGGAGCCTGCGATTACCGCAAGCGTATATGGGTTCTGTGTCAGGAAAAGAAATGGCAGAACGTACGTCAGGCAATGAACGAGCGCCGGCAACGAGCGTTTCGTTTTTTCCGTTGCCATCCATTCGCTTTGCAACAGGTAGTCGCCGACTGCGTGGGCGACTAGTTGATCAACTGTGAACATCGGCAGAATTCCGGAGCATGATCAGCGGTAGCACCAGTATAGACAATCAAAGGACAACTCCACCATGGCTAACGACTTTCCCCATGAATTACTGGATGATGCTGCAGGCCTGTCACAGTATCGCGGCTGGAGCGAAGACGTTTATCGCGACTTCCTTGACGTCCGTCATGGAGCGATGACGGTCGCGGATTTTCACGACAAGTACACGCACCGCCGAGCCATTTTGTCGCTCGATATGACAGGATTTACATCGAGCGCAATGAAAATCGGCGAGATCGAAAGCTTATTGCGAATCGTCGACGCACAACGAGTTTGCATCCCGGTGTTGCGTGATTTCAGCGCCGGGTTGGTGCGTTGTTTCGCCGATGACATCGTCGCCTTGTTCGAAAAGCCGAACAACGCGCTCGATGCCGCCTTCGAAATTCACCGTCGGGTGAATCAGTTCAACCAGTCCAAACTTGCGTCCGATCACCCAACGAGGTGCTGCATTGGCATCGGTTTCGGCAACGTGTATGCAATTGGTCCGAATCTCGCCCAGGGTGATGAAATGAATCGCGCCTCGAAGCTCGGTGAGGATATCGCGCGAGCCAACGAAACCCTGGTGACGGAACGGACCTTTGAGGCGCTTAAGAAACGCCCTGATATCCGTTTCGACAAACAGCATAGCGACGATCAGTTGTTCTTGTTCTACAAGGCGATACCGGCCGTCTGAGATAACCACGGTCGACCCTGTCATGCACCCAACAAGCTGAGTACCTCACTGACAGAATCACCTTCCTCGTGGCTCGGGAATTCCTATTAAAAAGCTGGGTACTGGCCGGTATTTATTACTGACCGACATATATAGGCTAAAACTGCCGGTTTGGACCACCGGCAGGTATTATGTAAAACCGAACTGAGATTTCAACAATGGTGGCACAGGCACAGGCAATCAGCACACACAGGGCGCTCGTCGTTGAAGACAACGAGCACGTCTTGTATATGCTGGATTTCATCCTCAGTCGTGCCGGCTACGAGGTCATTGCCGTCAACAACGGCCGTGACGCGCAGACATCAATCGAAAACCTCCCACCGGTCGACATTATCGTCCTCGACCTCATGCTGCCCTACGTCTCCGGATACCAGTTGATTGCCGATATCCGGGACGACCCCGAGTGGCAACACGTACCTATCATCGTAGTATCGGGCAAGGTGATGGAGGACGATATCGTCAAAGCACTTGATCTCGGCGCGAACGACTATGTCACCAAGCCATTTCGCCCCGAGGAATTGCTCGCCCGAATGCGTCGAATCGTGGCGGACCATGAACGACTGGCGCCATTGCGATGACTCCGCGACGAATCTGCAAACTGCCGTCGATCGTCGTTCTATTGCTGACGGCAGCTTTCGCTGCGCCAGCCAATGCCGACGCCCCGATGGACTCGATCAATGCGGCCATCATCTCCGGTGAATTTGACACTGCGCTGAATCTCATCGAGCAACAGCTCGAGAATGATCCTGGTGACCCGGCGCTCCGCCTCAAACGCGCCCAGGTGTATTCATACGCCGGCCAACGGAACACGGCATTGCAGGAGCTGGACAGGTTACGACAGGAGCATCCTGCTGACGTTGACTATGCGCTGGCGCGCGGCCGTGTACTCGGACAGATGCGACGTGACGAGGAAGCATTGCAAGAGCTTCAGGTTGCAACAGAGCTTGCACCTTCTTACGAGGACGTCTGGAAGCTCCGCTTCGATATCTTGTCGAGGCAGTCCGGCGTCGAAGCACAATCTGAACGCGAGACCGTGCGCCGCGAAGCGGCTGAACGATTTCCGAAATCGACCTGGTGGCAGGAACAGCAGTCCCGTGATGAGCCACAGTGGACCGTGTTCCTGAGCGCCAGTCACGAAGACCTCGATAACGGCTTGCCTGACTGGAGTCACCAGTTCGTAGAGCTGGTTCGAGAAACAGAAGACGACCTCCTGCTTGGTCTTCGGCTCCAGAGGGACGTTCGTAACGACACCGCCGATGTGACACTGGGCCTGAATGCGGAACACAGGTGGTCATCCGGATGGTTTGGCGGCATCGACATAGCATTTTCCGACGATCCGAGTTTCCAGACCGAGACAGCCTACAGCGGACACCTTGGCCGACCGCTTGGCGACGGCTGGGTCGCAGACCTGCGATACCGGCGGCGCAACTATCCGGAGGCAACAGTCGACTCCTTTATCGGCACCATCGAAAAGTACTATCGTGACTTCCGCTTCGCGTACAGCCCTGGCTCGTCCAGGCTCGATGGATCGTCCAGCTTCATGAACCATGTGGTAACAGTCAACTGGTACTACGACGAGGGCTCGAACTTGGGCATCACGATGAACACGGGTTCGGAGGCCGAATCGATCGGCGCCGGGCAGGTCCTGGTAACTGACGTCCAGGGAATCTTGCTCAGTGGTCGGCGGCCACTGAACCAACGGTTCGACCTGCAATGGTGGCTTGGCTATCACGAACAGGGCGACCTCTATCGGAGACAGTTCCTTGGACTGGCTTTTTCATTCCGAATTTGACACCGCGGTTACCGTTGCGCTGTGGTCGATCGCTGTCGTTTCGGTCACGACCATTGTCCTGTTCGCGTATACGATGGGGCTCAGAATCGTGACGCTGGTTCAGGCGCGCCGACGGCAGCGTTTCCTGACCTCCTGGCGCGACATATTTGTACTCGCAATGCTGTCCCGAAAGGACGCCGCGGAACAAACATTGCCACCGGTTCGCCGAGGCGATCATACGGACCTGCTTGAGGAGTGGAACAGGGCGCGAAGTATTGTGAGCGGTAGCGCCGTAGAAAACCTGATTGAGCTAGCCCGTCGAACTGGTATTCCCGATCTCGCATTGAGACTCTTTAGGAAGCATAGCGTTCGATCCAGAATTCTCGCTGTCCAGACTGTCGGTCACTTACGCGATTCGGCGCATCGTGGAGAAGTGCGACAGCTAGTCGAACATGAAAACACCGCCTTATCGATTACCGCGGCCGTAGCGCTCGTCGAAATCGATCCGGACTACGGGGCATCGGTCGTCGTTCCTTTGATCGAGCAGCGACGCGACTGGCCTGTCAATCGTGTCTCCATACTTTTGCGCCTCGCCGGCAGTGAACGAGTCAGCGAGCCGCTTTATCGAGCTATACGCTCTGCAGAGAATGAGGGCAGGATATACCTGCTTAAGTTCGCTCGCCTGATGGAGCCCGAGGTGCTGGATGCGCTGGTTGGAGACCTTGTTAGCAGCAGCAATGACCCGGGTGTGCTCAACGCGGCACTCAAGCTGGTCAGCGGCTATCGGGGTGTGCCACGCCTCGCATGGCTGACTCGGCACGAGACCTGGTATGTGCGCATGCAGGCGGCAAAAGTCATCGGTCGCGTCGGGCAGGAAGAGCACCTGGCACTGCTCGAGTCGCTGCTCGACGATCCGGAGTGGTGGGTCCGGTACCGGGCCGCTCAGTCCATTGTATCCTTGCCGTTTCTCGGACCCAATCAGCTGCGCAAGCTGCAAAAGAAACAGTCCGACCGCTTCGCTGCTGACATACTTCAACAGGCATTTGCCGAGGTCGGGCTGGCGTGACGATGCACGATATCTTCGTCGCAGGTCAATGGGTTTTCCTGGCCTATTTCGTCGGCATCAACGTCGGCTACCTGATGCAGAACATCATCGCAGCACGGGGGATCCGCAAGTATCTGCAAACGGCCAATGAGTATGAAGCAGAAAACGTATTCTCGACGCTCGACATTCCGATCAGCCTGGTAGTACCGGCCTACAACGAGTCTGCGTCGATTATCACGTCGGTAAAAGCCATGCTGCAGCTCGAGTATCCGCAATATGAACTCATCGTTGTCAACGATGGATCGTCGGACGACACGCTGCAAAAGCTGATCGACGAATTCGATCTGCGGGAATTTCCGGAAGCGTATCGTGCGCGGGTCAAGTCTTCGCCTGTACGCGGCGTTTATCGCTCCACCCGGATCAGTAACTTTCGTGTCGTCGACAAGGAAAACGGTGGCAGCAAGGCAGACGCATCCAACGCGGGTATCAACGTATGCAGGTAT
>CALZHX010000241.1 GCA_945787435.1 uncultured Woeseiaceae bacterium | reverse complement strand
AGCAGCCCGGGTACTTCTTCAGGACGGCGGCAGGTAACGATCTCGCCGAAACGTCGCCGCAGTAGCAGCCGGGCTGCGGTCAGGATGTCGTCGTCATCGTCGACGATCAGTATGTTCGCGGAATCGGTCATTGTTGTGCCCTGCTAAGTGTTCGGAATCGTACAGTAAGTGTTCGGTTCTGGACAGTTTGGGCAAGTTTTTCCTGTGTTTTCTACGTCTATTCTTTTCGGTCTACGTGCAATTCGTTAAAAATCCGCGACTTACCGGACTTGGCATGCCTCTTGCTACATATCCAGGTAAGGAGGGCACTGTGAGCAAAATCAGTCTTTTGGCAGAATCCCGCGACATCGGGGCGAGCATTTCAGGACTGAGCATGGATCGCGTCGTTGCGAAGAAGACGTCGCTTGGCCGCATGGTCGCCTACGGCGCAGGCGCTGTCGTGGCCGCACTGTTCATCTATTGGCTGGTCGGCATGCTGCTTGGCGGGCGCAGTCTCAGTGTCAACTCGCAGCGGATTTTCGTATCTGACGTCACGGTCGGGACCTTCGAAGACTTCATTCCATTGCGTGGCCGCCTGGTGCCGCGTAGCACCGTCTACCTCGACGCCATCGAAGGTGGCCGAGTCGAAGAGGTGCTGATCGAGGACGGCACTATCGTCGCGGCGGGAGATCCTATCGCACTGTTGTCGAACACGAACTTGCAGCTTGAGGTTTTGGGTCGTGAAGCCGCGGTTACCGAACAGCTCAACAATATGCGCACCATCGAGCTGCAACTCGAGCAAAACCGCCTGGCGCACAAACGAAACCTGGTGGAAATCGACTACCAGATTGTTCGCCTGAACCGCAGTATCGAGCGGCAAAGTGAACTGGCTGCAAAAGAGCTGGTGTCACAGTCGGCTGTCGACGAACTGCAGGATGAGCTCGATTATTACAGGAGTCGTCGAGAAGTGACGCTTGAGAGTCAGGAAACTGACACGCGAATGCAGGCGCAACAGCTGCAACAGTTGCGAGCAGCAGGTACGCAACTGCAAACAGGCCTTACCTATGCACGTAAGAATCTTGACGACCTGAATGTGCGTGCGCCAGTCAGTGGCAAGCTTTCGGGATTCAACATTGAAGTGGGTCAGTCAATTGTACGCGGCGGCCGCCTCGGCCAGATCGATGATCCGGATGGCTACAAGCTCAACGTGCAGATTGATGAATTCTATCTTGGTCGTGTGGACCTGCAGCAGGTCGCGACTGGCGAGCACAGCAGAGATACATACGATCTCCGCATCGCGAAGATCTATCCGCAGGTGAACAACGGCCAGTTCGACGTCGATATGGTCTTCGAAGAAGATCCTGCAGGTCTGCGCCGCGGCCAGACAATGCAGGTCAAACTGACACTCGGTGACAACGCCGATGCGATCCTGATACCGAACGGCTCTTTCTACCAGGAGACCGGCGGCAACTGGATATTCGTTGTCTCTGCCGACGGTACCGAGGCCGTTAAGCGCACCGTTCGCCTCGGCCGCCGCAACACCGATTTTATTGAAGTACTCGACGGGCTCGAGCCCGGCGAGAAAGTTATCACGTCGCCGTACACGAGTTACGCCGGCATGGACCGCTTAACACTGGATTAATCCTGGGGGTTATCACGATGCTGAAACTACACAACATGTTTAAGGTTTATCGAACGGACGAAGTGGAAACCGTCGCTCTGAACGGGGTCAATGTCGAGATCGACCAGGGTGATTTCGTCGCCGTGATGGGTCCGTCGGGCTGCGGCAAGTCGACGCTGCTGAACATTGTTGGCCTGCTGGATAATCCCTCCGATGGCGATTACTTCTTTTTCGACGAAAACGTCGCGAAGTACACCGAGGCGCAGCGCGCGCACATTCGCAAGAAGAACATCGGTTTCATCTTCCAGAGCTTCAACCTGATCGATGAACTCAATGTTGCTGAGAACATCGAGCTCGCATTGCTCTATCACGACATGCCAGGCGCCGAACGCAAACGCCGAGTCGCCGAGGTCATGGACAAGATGGGGATCGCCCACCGCGCCAAGCACATGCCTGGCCAGCTTTCCGGCGGCCAGCAGCAGCGCGTCGCTGTGGCGAGGGCCGTCGTCGGTGACCAGCCACTGATCCTGGCGGATGAGCCGACCGGTAACCTCGATTCGGCGCACGGGCAGGAAGTCATGGAAATGCTGCGCACGCTGAATAGTGAAGGCACGACGATCGTGATGGTGACGCATTCGCCGGCGCATGCGGACTATGCACGCCGCACCGTCAACCTGTTTGATGGACACGTTGTTACCGACGCCATGCGCGCCGCGTAATTCGGACGACAACTCAAGGCGGAAAGAAAATGTTCTGGAGCAATGTAAAAATCGCAATCCGCAATCTGCGTAAGAACAAGCTGTTTGCGGCCATCAATATTATCGGCCTCGCGCTCGGCATGACGATCTATGTGTTGGGTGGCCTGATCGGAAAATACGAAAGCACGCATGATGCCTTATTTGCCAACGCTGATCGAACGTACACTGTCGGAGGTTATGCTTCACCGTTGCTGAATGTTGGCATTGAGCAAATGAATGCCGTGCAGTCCGCAGTTGGGCCCATCATCGAAGGCGACCTAACAGATGTTGAGGCAGTCGCGCGCACCCTACGTGGCGAGTATCTCGTTACGATGGGTGAGAACAGCTTCTACCAGCTGATCTTGTTCACCGATCCGGCGCTGCTCGAGATCTTCGACTTCAATT
>CALZHX010000240.1 GCA_945787435.1 uncultured Woeseiaceae bacterium | reverse complement strand
GTCGGATGTGGATGCACGGTCAGGCCAATATCCGCTGCATCGGCACCCATCTCGATAGCAAGACCGATTTCTGCGATAAGGTCACCTGCGCCAGGACCGACTATCGCCCCACCGAGAACACGGTCTGTCTCCTTGTCCCAAAGCATCTTGGTGAATCCTTCGGAACGACCCAGCGACAATGCGCGTCCGCTGGCTGCCCAGGGGATCTGCGTTTTCCCGTAGTCGATGCCCTGCTCTTTCGCCTCGTTCTCTGTCAGACCGACCCACGCAATCTCCGGATCGGTATAGGCAACTGACGGAATCGTCCGCGCATCAAAGAAACTCTTTTCTCCGGCCGCAACCTCGGCTGCGACTTTTGCTTCATGTGTTGCCTTGTGGGCGAGCATGGGACCGGGTACAACGTCGCCAATGGCGAAGATATGTGGGACATTGGTGCGCATCTGCTTGTCGACTTCGATGACACCGCGATCGTTGACGTCGACACCGGCCTTGTCCGCCGCCAGTTGGTCCCCATTCGCCCGCCTGCCAACCGCAACCAGGACACGATCGTAAACGCCAATTTCCGGCGCGTCCTTGCCTTCGAACGAAACCTCGATTCCTGGCACGGTCGGCCGCATGCCCGTGACCTTCGTCGACGTCATTATGGCTTCATAGCGCGGCTTTACGATTTTTAGAAACGGCCGCAGCAAGTCCTTGTCTGTGCCGGGCATGAGTTGATCCATAAGCTCGACGACACTGACGTCTGTCCCGAGTGCGCTGTACACGCAGGCCATTTCGAGACCGATGATCCCTCCACCTACGACAAGCAGGCGCTTTGGAATGGGATGCAGTTCGAGCGCGCCCGTCGAATCGATAATCCTTGGATCATCCGGCAAGCCAGGCAGATTCACAGCTTCGGAGCCCACTGCGATGATGCACTGTTCGAAATGGATCATCTCGCCATTGTCGAGAAGCAACGTTTTCGGCGACTCAAACGTCGCATTGCCATGCACAACTTTGACTTTGCGTTGTTTCGCGAGCTGCGTGAGCCCACCGGTCAACTTGCCCACGACCTCGTTCTTCCATTCGCGCAGTTTGAGCGCGTCGATCTTGGGTTTGCCAAAGGTAATGCCGTGTTCGGCCATAGCTTCGGCTTCGTCAACGACCTTGGCCGCATGCAGCAACGCCTTGGAAGGAATGCAGCCAACATTCAGGCATACACCGCCCAGCGTGTCCCAACGTTCCACGAGGATGACCTCCATGCCGAGGTCTGCGGCGCGAAACGCGGCCGTATAGCCACCCGGGCCCGCACCGATGACGACGAGCTGCGCCGAATGCGTTGCATCTTTGGGAGCAGGATCCAGCGCAGCCTTGATCTCGTCTGCCGCCATGGTTCGAGTTTCAGAAGTTATCTCAACCACTACGAATCCGCCTGCAGCAGTGCATCCACGTCAGAGAGTTGCTGACCCAGGAAGGTCGTGAAGCGCACAGCCGCTGCACCGTCAATCACGCGATGATCGTAGGACAGCGACAACGGCAACATCAGCCGTGGTTGGAACTTGGAACCGTTCCAGACAGGCTGCATTGATGAGCGCGAAACGCCCAGGATCGCAACTTCCGGGGCGTTAACGATCGGCGTGAACGCCGTTCCACCGATGCCGCCGAGACTCGAGATTGTGAAGGTCGCGCCTTGCAACTGATCGACCTTGAGTTTGCCGTCGCGCGCCGCCCTGGACAGCGAGCCGAGTTCCTCCGCCAGTTCGTAGACGTCTTTCTTGTCCGCGTCGCGAATCACAGGGACCATCAGCCCCTGGTCGGTGTCGGCCGCGAAGCCTATGTGGATGTACTTTTTGTAAACGAGGCTCGATCCGTCGTTCGACAACGAGGAATTCGCCCTGGGAAATTCCTGCAGCGTGGCGACGACGGCTTTGATGATGAATGCAAGCGGCGTCAATGAAATGCCACGCTCTTTCGCAGGGCCTTTCAGTTCCTGGCGTCGTGACTCCAGAGCCGTGATGTCTGCGAGGTCGTGCTGTGTGACATGCGGCAGGTTTATCCAGCTCGCCTGCAGCCGCGGTCCGGAGATCTTCTGAACCCGCGTAAGCGGCTGGGTCTCGATTTCACCAAATTTCGCGAAGTCGACTTTGGGTGTTTCAGGCAGGGCAGCAACACCCGGCGCTCCGGCCTGCCCGGTCAGGATCGCTTTGACGAATGCCTTGACGTCATCATGCAGAACCCGGTTTTTCGGTCCACTGCCTTTTACATCAACCAGGTTGACACCGAGTTCACGTGCCAGCTTGCGGACAGACGGGCCCGCATGCGCTCTCGAGAAGCCAGCCTCGTCGATCGATGGAAGGGAACCTGGTGCTGGTGCAGCTTGTTGCTGTACCGGAGGCGGTGCCTGCTCGACAGGTGGCGCCGGAGGTGGCGCTGCCGCCTCCTCGACGTCTGCCGCAGGGGTTTCATCTGCGGCAACCGCATCAATGATTGCCAGCGACGCGCCCGCCGATACCTTGTCGCCCATCCTGACGAGGACCGACTCGATACGACCGGCCGCGACAGCAGGCACATCCATGGCGGCTTTATCGGTCTCCAGCGTGACGATCGGGTCTTCAATATTGACCTCATCACCGTTGGCAATATGCACCTCGATAACCTCGACATCTTCAAAGTCGCCCAGGTCCGGCACCACCAATGTTTGCACGCCCGCGGATTTCTTTGGCTTTCCAGCCGGGGTTGCCAGGACCGTCGTATCACCCGACGGCTCGTGTACCAACGCCGGCGCAATAACAACCGTGTCGCTGACAGAAATGCGAAGCTTGCCGATAACCGTACCTGTGCTGACCTTGTCGCCATTCGATACGGTCAGCTCCTCGACAACCCCGCTGTCAGGGGCCGGAACGTCCATTGCCGCCTTGTCCGTCTCGAGAGTAATGAGGCCGTCCTCGCGGTCGACAACGTCGCCTGCCGATACGAGTAGCTCGATAACCTCGACGTCTTCAAAGTCGCCAAGATCGGGTACTACGATGTCGATTAATTTCGCCACGACCGCGTGCCTATAGCGTCACCGGATCGGGGCGATCCGGGTCGATGCCGTATTTTTCGATCGCCTCAGCAACCGTCTTCTGGTCGAGAACACCATCGTCGGCAAGCGCTTTCAGGGCCGTAACCGCGATATAGCGTTTATCGACCTCAAAGTGCTTCCTGAGCGATGCGCGATCATCTGAGCGGCCGTAGCCATCCGTACCCAAAGACACGAAGTGGCCCGGTACCCAGCGCTCAATCTGGTCCGGCACAATCTTCATGTAGTCGGTGGCAGCCACGTACGGACCCGGCCGATCTGCCAGCGCCTTTTCGACGTAGCATTTGCGCGGCTCAGCATCGGGATGCAGCTGGTTCCAGCGCTCGGTTTCCAGCGCATCGCGACGCAGTTCATTGAAGCTCGTTACCGACCAGACGTCGGTGGGAATGCCAAAGTCCTTCATCAGGATATCCGCGGCCGCAAGCACCTCGCGCAGAATCGTGCCCGAGCCCATCAGCTGCGCCCTTATCTTGCCCTGGCCGCCAACCTGCAACAGGTACATGCCGCGCAGGATGCCGTCCTCAACGCCCTTCGGCATCGGCGGGTGCACGTAGTTCTCGTTCATCGTCGTGATGTAGTAGAAAACGTCTTCCTGCTCGCCGATCATGCGCCGCAGCCCGTCCTGGATGATGACGGCCAGCTCATAGGCATAGGTTGGGTCGTAGGAAACACAGTTCGGAACCGTCGATGCGTTTACGAGGCTATGGCCATCCTGGTGCTGCAAGCCCTCGCCTGCGAGGGTGGTTCGGCCGGCAGTCCCGCCGATCAGGAAGCCGCGCGATTGCAGGTCGCCACCGGCCCAGATGAAATCGCCGATGCGCTGGAAGCCGAACATCGAGTAATAGATGTAAAACGGCACCATCTGTTCGTTGTGATTGGAATACGACGTGCCTGCGGCAAGCCAGGAGCAAAACGCGCCGCCTTCGTTG
>CALZHX010000239.1 GCA_945787435.1 uncultured Woeseiaceae bacterium | reverse complement strand
CGGTTCGCGCCGGTGTACTTAAAGAACAAGTGGAGCAGCAGCTGTGCGGGTTTCTGAGCCGTGTGACGACCGGCCGGCCCTTCGTCCGACTCAAGATGGCGTGCAGCATCGACGGCCGTATCGCGATGGCCAGCGGCGAGAGCGAGTGGATCTCCGGGCCGGAATCGCGCGCTGATGTACAACGACTGCGTGCACGGTCCGGTGCCATCCTGAGCGGTATTGGTACCGTGCTCGCGGACGATCCGTCGTTCACCGTGCGGGATCCGGACATTGATACGCGCGGGCATCAGCCCTTGCGGGTCGTGTTGGACAAAGATCTGCGTATGCCGCTATCTGCCGAAATGCTCGCGTTGCCGGGCGGCACGCTGCTGTACTGCACGAATGACAGCAAACGCGGTCCACTGGTCGAAGCGGGTGCCGAAATCATCAGGGTCGGGGCGCTGGACAGGCTCGTCAACGCCGCGGCGGTTCTGGATGATCTCGGCTTGCGCGATGTCAATGATGTCCTGGTCGAGGCAGGGCCGGCGCTGGCCGGTAACCTGATCAGCAATGATTTGGTGGACGAGCTTGTGATTTATCAGGCACCCCATATCATGGGTAGCGAGACGATGGGCATGTTCAGGACGCCGACGTGGACCGAACTGTCGGACCGCCGATCACTCGACATCATTGACACGTGCCAGGTGGGCCCCGATACCCGCATTACGGCGCGAATTGCGGACTAGCGATCATGTTCACGGGAATTATCCAGGCAACAGGCAGTATTACGGCGCTCGAGCGGCGTGGTGGTGACGTACGCCTGTCGGTGCGGTCGGACGGGCTGCCGTTTGCATCCTATGACGTCGGCGAGAGTATCGCCGTGAACGGCGTGTGCCTGACAGCTGTCGAGTTGCACGCCGACGGTTTCGACACCGACGTGTCGGTCGAGACACTCGATGTAACGAGCCTCGGCGGTCTCGGCGTCGGGGACTCTGTGAATCTCGAGCCATCGCTGTCGCTGGGGGACAGGCTTGGCGGGCATCTCGTGAGTGGTCATGTCGATTGTCTCGGTAACGTGACGAATCGCAAGGCAGATGCGCGCTCGATCCGAATTACCGTAGAGATCCCGGCAGACTTTGCCCGTTATGTCGCGAGGAAAGGATCCGTCACAGTCGACGGCGTCAGTCTTACCGTCAACGACGTATCGGCAACGAGTTTCGACGTTAATATCATTCCGCACACGGCAGACATCACAATCATTGGCGACTACGCGGTCGGCACGAAGGTAAATATCGAGGTCGACTTGTTGGCGCGCTATATTGAGCGACTGCTGGCGAAGGATGGTGAGGGACTGTCGATGGAGTTTCTGAAGGAACACGGTTATGGCTGATAACACAACACCACACCCGAGCGCTGTCGACGCTGCTTTTAGCGATATCGAGGACATCATTACCGATATTGGCGCCGGCAAGATGGTCATCATGGTCGACGATGAGAATCGCGAAAACGAAGGCGACCTTATTATGGCGGCCGGGAAAGTGCGGCCCGAGGATGTCAATTACATGGCGACGCACGGTCGTGGCCTGATCTGCCTGACGTTGTCGCGGGAGCGCTGTACCCAGCTGCGCCTGCCCTTGATGGTGACTGATACCGATGCGCATCACGCCACAAACTTCACCATATCGATCGAAGCGGCGGAGGGCATTACTACCGGCATATCGGCCCACGACAGGGCACGTACAATCCAGGCTGCCGTTGCGGCGAACGCCAAACCCGAGGACCTGAGCCAGCCCGGACATATTTTCCCGGTTATGGCGCAGCCGGGTGGCGTACTGACACGTGCCGGGCATACCGAAGCGGGCTGCGATCTTGCCCGGCTGGCGGGCCTGGAACCATCAGCAGCGATCGTCGAGATCCTGAATGAGGACGGCACCATGGCGCGCCGGCCAGATCTCGAAAAGTTTGCCCGCGCCCATGGCATCAAGATTGGCACTATTGCCGACCTGATTCGTTACCGACTCGAAAAAGAACGCAATGTCGAGCGTATCGACGAACAGGTTATCGAGACCGAGCACGGTGAGTTCAGGATGTATTGTTACGATGACCATGTGAATCGGGCTGTCCACGTGGCACTGGTCAAAGGCAACCTGGATAGTGCACAGAACCCGTTGGTTCGGGTTCATTTGCAGGACACGCTGGGAGATGTCATCGGTGTGCAGTCGCGAACCCTGGGTTGGCCGCTGCACAGTGCAATCGAACGCATCGCCCGCGAGGAGGCTGCCGTAATCGTATTGTTGCGAGATCAGGAAACGTCACGTGATTTCATGGAATCGGTCGAGGGACTGGTCAGTGCAAGCGATGACTTGAAAGAACGGCGTGCGGGCGACAACGTACTGAAGACTTACGGCGTCGGCGCGCAGATTCTGCGCGACCTCGGTTTGTCTAAAATCCGTGTATTATCAGCACCCAAGCACATGTATGCGATCTCCGGATTCGATCTCGAGATCACTGAGTACGTTGAGGAGTAGGGCCTGCAAACGCCTGGCCGATCACCGCGTTGCAGGTCAAAATGCGCTGTGAAAAGGCGCGAGGAGAGATGTTTAGTGCAACTAAATAAGCGACGAGAAACGCGTTCACGGCGCATTTTGGCCGCAACCTGGCAGGGCGTGGCCATTTTTCCGCGGGCCTGTGTTACGGCTCGCTTATGTAGTCGTACTACATGGCGCTTGCCGCGCCTTGGCTCACAGAAAAATGGCCTACGCCGCGGTGACCGGCCAGGCGTTTGCAGGCCCTGATGGACAAGATAAAGACAACGGAAGGCGACCTGATCATTCGCGATGCGCGTTTTGCGATCGTGGCGGCTCGCTTCAACGATTACATCGTCGACTCCCTGCTCAAGGCATCGGTCCGCTGTCTGCAACAGCACGGCGCCGCGGACGCCGACATCGAGATCATTCGTGTACCAGGCGCAATTGAAATACCGCTCATGGTGGACAAGCTTGCGGGCTCGCGCCGCTTTCACGGTGTCATTGCGTTGGGTGCAGTCATCCGAGGCGGTACGCCGCATTTCGACTACGTCGCGGGTGAGTGTGTGCGCGGTATAGCCGCCGCAAGCAGTAAGCACGGTGTACCCGTGGGATTTGGGGTGTTGACAGTTGATAGCATCGAGCAAGCCATCGAGCGCGCCGGCACCAAGGCCGGTAATAAGGGTGAAGAAGCGACGCTTGCCGTCATAGAGATGGTTAACACGCTGCGACGCGTCGAATGACCAAAGCCACTTCATCAGGTGCGAGAACGCGAGCTCGCGAGTTGCTCGTGCAAGCGCTTTATCAGAAGCAAATCGCAGGTCATGAATGCGCCGAACTGCTCGAGCAGTTTCATGAGCAGGCGGCTTACGAGCGCGTCGACAAAGAGTTCTTCGACAAGTCGCTGCCAATTATTTGCGAATCGCAGGAATCGCTCGAGATTAAGATCGACGGCCTGATCGACCGCCCGCTTGAACAACTCGATCCGATCGAATTGTCCGTGTTGTTGATCGGAGTCTACGAGCTCGAATCGCGCATTGACGTACCGTATCGAGTCGTCATTAACGAGGGTGTAAATCTCGCGAAGCGATTCGGCGCTCTCGATGGCCACAAGTACATCAACGCGTGCCTGGATGTTGCCGCGCAGTCCTTGCGCAGCACCGAGACCAGTGGATGAGTTTGAACTGATCCAACGCTACTTCGTCCGTGATGGCGAAGCGCGCGGTGTGACAACGGGCATTGGCGATGATGGTGCCGTGCTGCAACCCGAGCCGGGCCGCGAAATCGTCACAGTCATCGACACGCTTGTAGAAGGCGTCCATTTTCCCGCAGACATGCCTCCGGCCGACCTCGGCTATCGTTGCGTTGCCGTCAATCTTTCCGATATTGCAGCGATGGGCGGCCGGCCATTGTGGATGACGCTGGCGCTTACGATGCCTGGTGCAGACGAGGAATGGTTAGGCGGCTTTGCAAGCGGATTGCACGAGGCTGCAGCAGAACACGATGTGTCGTTGGTTGGCGGTGACACAACGCGCGGTGACGCGATTGTGATCAGTGTTCAGATTAGTGGCGACGTCGCAGAAGGGGCGGCCGTACATCGGTCGGGCGCCCGTGTAGGCGATACGATTTATGTAACCGGTACGCTTGGCGATGCCGGCGCCGGGTTGGCGTTGTTGTCCGCCGGTAACTCTGACGAGTATCTTTTGCAGCGTTTCCTGCGGCCAACGGCAAGGGTTGCGGCCGGCCAGGCGCTGCCGGGTTTGGCAAGCGCAGCGATTGATGTCTCCGACGGCTTGCTCGGCGATCTGCAAAAGTTGCTCGACGCGAGTGGTGTCGGCGGTGAGATTCGACTTGAAGCGCTGCCGTTATCGAGTGACTTAAAAGCAGCGTTCGACAAGAAGTCGCAACGACGATTTGCCCTCAGCGCGGGCGACGACTACGAGTTGTGTTTCACCTCATCCCGCGAGGTTCCAGATAAACTGGGCGGCGTGCCTGTCACCGCGATTGGAACGATTACTGATGGGGATTCGCTCGTGTGTCGAAACCACGGCGAGATTGTAGAGCTCGCCGACAGCGGATACCGTCACTTTCAATGAGCGATTCCGGCAAAAATCTTGCGCGGCAGGTAATGACCGATCCGGTGCATATCCTGGCTTTCGGATTCGGCACGGGTCTGGCGCCAGTTGCGCCCGGCACGGTCGGGTCGCTGCCTGGCGTCCTGCTGGCCTGGTTGACGCTGGATTTGGGCCTGATGACACAGATAGGAGTAGCCGCCTTCCTGATCGCCTTTGGCGTATGGGTTTGTGGAGAGAGTGCCCGCAGGCTTGGAATCCATGACCACGGAGGTATCGTTTGGGACGAGATTGCAGGTATGTACGTGGTCCTGATCGTGGCGCCGCCCACCGTATGGGCATGGATTCTCGCATTTGGGCTGTTCAGGGCCTTTGACATTGTCAAACCGTGGCCGATTCGGGACCTGGATCACAGACTGCATGGAGGCGTGGGAATTATGCTGGATGACCTCGTAGCCGCCCTGTATGCCTCATTATTGCTGGTTTTCCTGGGGTCGCTAATGAACTGAACATTGAGAAGAAATGGCCACTCCAGTGAGCAACATTGAGCGCCCGAACGACGTTCCCGAGAAGATCGGTAAATACGTCATTATTAACAAGATCGGGAAGGGCTCTACCGGCATGGTCTACCTGTCGCACGACCCGTATTATCGTCGCGACGTCGCGATCAAGGTCTACGACATCGAGGAAAACTCCGATGCCGACAAGGCCAAAGTCTCTCGCAAAATGTTCTTCAACGAAGCACACATGGTCGGCATGCTGCAGCATCCAAACATCATGCCGATTTATGACGCAGGCGAGGAAGACGGCAAGTACTACGTCGTAACCGAACACATCCAGGGCGCGCGCACACTCGCCGCCTATTGTCGGCCAGATAACCTGCTGCGCGTCGACGATGTCGTCGAGATTATCTACAAATGCGCCAAGGCATTGCACTACGCACATGGCCGCGGTGTCATCCATCGTGACATCAAACCATCAAACGTCATGCTCACGATCGACAATGACGTCCGCATAATTGACTTCGGTATTGCCATAGTAAGTGACTCGGAAGTCTCACGGATCGAGGGTATTGCCGGATCACCCAGCTACATGTCGCCCGAACAGGTGCAGTCGGAAAACCTGACCCCGCGTTCGGACCTGTATTCACTGGGCGCAGTCATGTACGAATTGCTGACAGGGTTCCGGCCGTTCCGTGCCGACAACCTGTCAAAACTACTGCATCAGATCGTCTACGCGACGCCGCCGCCGATTCACACGTATCGCGACGACCTGCCGGAAGAGCTTGAGAATGCCGTTGCTACGACAATGCTTAAGGACCCCGACAAGCGCATCTCGAGTGGCGCTGCTATGGCCGCCGAACTGACGCGCGTTTACAAAGACCTCCGGCAGAAGTACGACAAGCTCGATAACCAGGAACATTTCGACGTCCTTCGGAGCCTGACCTTCTTCCACGAGTTTTCGCATGCCGAGATTTGGGAAGTTCTGCGGGCATCCGACTGGCATGAGTACAAGGACGGCGATGATATCGTGAAGGAAGGCGAGATCGACGACCGCTTCTACATCATCGTGACCGGTTCGGTGTCAGTGCAGGCCAATGGCAACAACATCGGAGGTCTGTCAAACGGAGACTGTTTCGGTGAAACAAGTTACGTTCGCGGCGCCGCGCGCCAGGCCTCGATCAAGGCGGATGGCGCTGTGACGATTTTGCGTGTCAGCTCCACGCTGATGGAACAGGTATCGTCCGCGTGCCAGCTGCGTTTCAACAAAGTCTTCCTGCGCGCCCTGATCCAGCGCCTGCAGGGTACGACTTAGGCTACAATTGCCCCCATAATTCGAACCAACGGGGCTTCCCATGCAGAAAATTCTCGCCGCGCTCTTGAGCGCGCTCCTGGTTTATTCGTTTCCGGTATCTGGCAGCGAGCTCACCGATAGCGTCAAGAAAGACTACGACGAATACCTTGCAGATCTTTGGGATCACTTTCACCGTAATCCCGAACTCTCGCTGGTCGAGTTCAAAACGGCAGAACGCATGGCTACCGAGCTGCGTGCTGCCGGGTTTGACGTTACTGAGGGCGTGGGTGGCACAGGCGTCGTCGCGATGCTCGAGAACGGCGATGGTCCGCTGGTCATGATGCGTGCCGATATGGATGGCCTTCCTGTCGAAGAGAAGTCGGGCTTGCCGAATGCGTCGAAAGCAATGCAGGAAGATCCGATCACAGGCAATACTGTTCCTGTGATGCACGCCTGTGGGCATGACGTGCACATTGCGAGCCTCGTTGGCACCGCCAGACAGATGGTGGCGCGCAAGGACCAGTGGAGCGGAACACTCATGCTGATCGTGCAACCGGCTGAAGAACGAGTGCTGGGCGCGCGGGCCATGCGTGACGACAAGGTTTGGGAACGCTTTGGTACACCCGACTATGCGCTCGCGTTTCACGTCGGTGCCGGAAGTCCGGCAGGCAAAATCGATGCGCCTGAAGGCCCCTCCTACGCGGGCGCCGATACTGTCGATATTATCGTTCACGGCGTCGGAGCTCACGGTGCCAGCCCGCACCGCGGTAAGGACCCGGTCCTGATCGGCAGCCAAATCGTCGTCGCACTACAAACACTCGTCGCTCGCGAACTGGCACCACGCTCACCCGGTGTTGTAACGGTCGGCTCATTTCACTCAGGCACGAAGCACAACATTATTTCTGACCGCGCGCATCTGCAGCTGACCGTGAGAAACACCAACGAGAAAACGCGCAAGATTTTGCTCGAAGGCATTGAGCGTATCGCTGTCAACGTGGGCCGGGCCGCAGGCCTGCCCGAAGACAAGTTGCCGGAGGTCATCGTATCCAACGAGTTCGTGCCACCGACCGTGAATGACGCGCAACTGGCAAGGCGCCTGAAGATCGCCTGGGAAGAGGCGTTGGGAGCTGACGCATTGTACGAAGAACCCGCGGAAGGCATGGGTGCCGAAGACTTTCCGTTTTTCACGGTCGACCCGAATATCACCAGTGTTTTCTGGGGAATTGGCGGCACGCCACAGGCCGATCTCGACGCGGAAGAAGCGGGTGGTCCTATGGTGGCCAGCCATCATTCGCCGCTGTTCAAGATCGCACCGGAGCCCTCTGTTCGCGCAGGTGTTGAGTCGACCGTCGTGGCGCTGCTCGAGTTGATGGGGGACTAGATGATGAGAAAATTCCTGGTATTACTGGCGGGTATGTTGCTGATTGCTATGGCT
>CALZHX010000238.1 GCA_945787435.1 uncultured Woeseiaceae bacterium | reverse complement strand
GGCTGGGTATGGGCGTCGGCTTTACCGTCGCGCTATTCCTGATCGGCGTGGTGCGCGAGGTCCTCGGCAGCGGCGCGTTGTTCGGCGTGGACATATTCGCCGACGGAGTCCATACCTGTACGGACATGGTGCAGCCCAGCGGCGGCTTTTTCGCGAAGTCCATATGTCTCCTGGTTGTGAACTGGAATCGCCAACGCCAGGCGGATGCCGAGAAACAGGCCGGCGAGCAGGCCAGGGAGGCAGCGTCATGAAAGACCCCGGTTACTGGTCGATCTTCCTGAACGCGGCGCTGGTCAACAACTTCGTGCTCGCCTACTTTCTCGGCATATGCCCGTTCTTCGGCGTGTCCGCAAAGCTCGAAACAGCAGTTCGCATGAGCGGTGCGGTGGCATTCGTTATGCTCGTCGCCTCGATGTGTGCGTTCGGTATCAACCTGGTACTCGAAGCGATCAACGCGCCTTACCTGAGGATAATCTCTTACATCCTGGTGATCTCGTCGACGGTCCAACTGGTCGAGATGCTGATGCGCAAACTGAGTCCGCCCACGTTTCGGGCGCTGGGCATCTTCCTGCCGTTGATCACGACGAACTGTGCGATCTTCGGCCTCGCGCTGTTCCAGACCAACAAGGGCTATGGGTTCGCGCAGGCAATCGTCTATGCACTGGGTGCGGCTGCCGGGTTTGCGCTGGCGCTCGTGCTGATGGCCGGCGTGCGCGAGAAACTCGATCTCGCGGACGTGCCCGAAATTTTCAAGGGAACCGCGGCCGCCCTGATCGTGGCCGGTATATTGTCCATGGGCTTCATGGGTTTTGCGGGGTTGGGAAGATGAATATTGTAGTTGGCCTCATCATTGCGACAGCTGCCATCTCTGCCATGATTGCGATACGAATCATCGCGTTTGAAAGCGCGTTGAAAGAGCGACTCAAGCCCAGTCGTTCGGATGGTGCTTGCGATACAGCGCCGTGCTTTGGCGGATGCGGATCCGACAAATCTGAAACTGCTACTGGACCCGCCCCCGACGGGAACAGAACGAAAAGGAGTACTCCTCATGCGTCTTGAAGACTATCCAAAGGACCCTCGCTTTGCGGCGACAGTCTTGAAATCAGAACTAATCACGGATGATGGCGCAGATGCCGAAGTTCGTGAACTGGTGCTCGAAGTGAACAGGGATGAGTTTAATTTTGAAATCGGACAGAGCATTGGCGTACTGGTCGAAGGCCCGACGGAATTCGGTAGCGCATTACGCCAACGGCTTTATACGGTTGCCGACACGCCGAGTGCCGGTGGTACCAAGCCTCAGATTACGTTGGTCGTAAGGCGCTGCGACTACATCGATGACTACAGCGGCGAGCAGTACCCCGGAGTCAACTCCAACTTCATTTGCGACCGCAAACCTGGCGATGAACTGTTTATCACCGGCCCCTTCGGCCTGCCGTTTACAGTGCCCGAGGACAAGAAAGCAAATCTGATGTTGATCGGTCTTGGTACCGGCATCGCACCTTTTCGTGCGTTCCTCAAACACATCTACCAGGACGTCGGTGACTGGGAAGGCAAGGTTCGCCTGCTGTATGGCGCAAAGTCCGGCCTCGAGTTGCTTTACATGAATGACAAGCGCGATGACTTCTCACTCTATTACGACGAGGACACGTTCGAAGCGATCCAGGCGTTAAGCCCACGACCAAACTGGGCCGACCCTATCGCGTGGGACTACGCGATCGAGGAACGCGGTGGAGATATTCTGAGCATACTCGACGATGAACACACGTACGTGTACGTAGCCGGCCTGGTCCCGATCCGCGATTCGCTCGACAAGTTGTTTGGCAACTTGCTCGGTTCTCCCGATGCATGGGCGAAGAGGAAGGCCGAACTCAAGGAAGCCGGTCGGTGGGTTGAGCTTCTGTATTAAACGCTGACTGAGAGACAAGCATGCATATCACTGTTTTAGGCGCAGGTGCCGGTGGCACCGCTGTGGCATTCGATTGTGCCGCACACGGACACGACGTTCGCGTATTCGATTTCGAACAATTCCCGGACAACATCGCAAAGATCGCCGATCAAGGCGGTATCCATGCCGAGGGCGATATCTCCGGGTTTGCAGAGATTGCTTATTCGGGTCATGACATTGTCGAGGCCTTGCAGGATGCCGAGCTAATTTACGTCGTCGGCCCGGCCTATAGCACTGTGCCATTCGGCAAAGCCGTGGCCGGCAAACTGAGCGCCGGACAAACAGTCATCGTCACACCGAGTTCCTGTGGCGGCGCGCTCGCCTTTAAACGCGCTGCCGGGCTGGCTGTGGACGATGAAACCATCCGTGTCGCGGAGACCTCAACGCTGCACTACGCCGTGCGCCTGACCGAACCAGGCAGAGTCCGCGTGTTCCTGAAACTCAAAGCGGGTAACTTGCTGGCAGCACTGCCCGGCAAACATACGGCCGACATCCTGGAACTCATTAGCGATGTCTATGCAAGCATGGAACCTGCGACAAGCGTCCTGCAAACGAGCCTGCAGAATGCGAACCCGATCATTCACCCGGCGGTGACTCTGAGTAACGCCGCCCGCATCGAAATGACAGGGGGGGCTTTCCTGTTCTACGAAGAAGGTGTCAGCGACTCGGTTGGCCGCCTGATCGAAGCCCTCGACAACGAGCGCATCGCTATTGGTGAGAAGCTGGGCATTACCATTCTCCCCGACCCCGTCATGGGCATGCGCCAGGGCTACATGCTGGAAGCGAACTATGGCTCTGGCTACCGCGAGGCGCCGGGCTTCCTGGGCATCGGCGCCCAGCCGCAACTCGATCATCGTTACCTTAACGAAGACGTCGGCTACGGACTGGTGTTCATGTCCAGGCTCGGCCAGCAAATCGGTGTTGCAACGCCTGGAATAGACGCAGTGATTAACGTCGCCACGATCGTGATGGCGCGCGACTACAGGGACGAGGCTTTACGAACGCCGGAGTCGCTGGGTATCGAGGATCGCTCTGCCGAAGAACTCGCGGCACTGTAATACCGCGTTCGTCAGGATGGCTGTTGTCGCCAGGCGACAACGAACAGTCCAACGAGTAACAGGCTGGCAACGAGCGGAAGATACGGTCGCACGCGCGGATAAATGGTGTGGACACGTGCAACAGGGACTTGCCCCGTGAAAACACGATCTTCAAGTTCGGCATCGTATTCCGAGTTGATGACATGACCTTGCGGTGATGCGATTACTGACAGGCCATCGTGTGCAGGGCGAAGCAGGGAAAAGCCGTTTTCGACAGCGCGCATGACGCCCATCTTGGCATGCAGATCAGCGATGACGAGCCAGTCAGCCGAGGGCACAAGCATGAGCTCGACTTCTTTGCGGCCGGCTTGCGCCACGAAATCAGCGAAATCGAGATCGTGGCAGATGACCAGGCCGATCCGTCCGAATGGCGTATCCAATGTCGCCAGGTCATTGTGCCCGGGCGGCAGGAATGGCGCTTCCGACCCCACGATGGGTCGCGCTTTTCGGTACTGCCACGCGATCTCACCGGATGGGGTGATGGCGATAACTTTGTTTTCCAGCGGCGGTTGCTTGCCCGGATGCAACACACCAAGGCCCATGAAAAGATAGATGCCCTCCTCGCGCGCCAGCTCTTGACCGCGGGCAATGAGACTATCCTCCTGAGAACCCAGGGCGCGGCCTGCCGTTTCTGACCAAACGATGAGGCGAGCACCCTTTTGAGCCGCATCGCGGCTTCGCATCAGTAAGCCTTCGTTAAGCTCGGAGGTAATGCCATCGAGACGGGCAAGAATTTCGTCGGAAAATCCGCCGCTCTCCCTGGCGACCTGCACGGCGCGTTGCACGCGAAGTGTTGCCTCGTTCGATGGCGTGATCGCCGCCACCGGAACATTGCTTGTATCCGGCAGGTCAATTACGGGCGGTGTGCGCGCCAGGAACACCAAAACTACAATCGAACCAGCCCAAAGCGCAGCCGTGAGAATACGGCTCCTGGTCGGCGTTTTCGTCATCACCATCCACGACGCAACTGATGCAGCCCACACAGTGACAAAGGCTATGCCGGCGACACCGACCCAGGCTGCCAGCGGTGTCAGCAATGCATGACCCATCTGCGTATACCCAACAGACGACCAACTGCCATACGGTGTAAATCGCTGAATGAGGATTTCGACGAGGAACCACGACAGCGGCAGCACCAGGGTACTGGCAAAGCCCGTGAGGCGTGTTGCCGCAAGTCGATCGACGACGAACGGCAAGAAGTAACAGAGTCCGTACGACGCGGCGATGATGTAATAGAGAATGCCCGGTGCCGGGATGACCTCCCACCACATGACCAGGTAGGCAACCAACTGCAGCGGCAACACGATCAGCAAGCCCTTCACGACAGGCTGCGACATGAGGAAAAGGCGAGTAAAGAAGGGGGCCGCCAGCGCGGCAACCGCTAGCTGCCAACGCCCGTTGGAAAACACCAGCGATGGCACGAGCATGGCCAGCCAAACCCAGGAGAAACGCGTCCACCGTTGGCCATTAGGGGCTGTCATAGTCATTGCGTGTCATCCGACCAGTATCAGAATGACAATACACTGATCGGGACTCGGCGGCGCGGCCTTTGGTTAGTGCTGCGGCCTTTTGGCACTGGCGAGCGGCACCACGCCCTGGCGACGCAGGATGTTTTCGGCACGGCGGCTGCCGGTCTTACGCCAGATTTCATAAGTGCGCAACAGGTTGGCATCCGAGTCCGCACACGCACCATCGCGAACCTCGTGCAGGACGTCGGTCAGAACGTGGAAGTTAATGGCCAGTTCGCGGAACACATCGGCGAACGCCCGGCCGCGAAAAGTACGGCGCGCTTCTTCGGACAGCGACCCATAGGCATTCACGCCCATGTGCATGTAGTAGTCAACGTCGACCACCTTGTTGGCGAGGCTGTCGGAAAAAAAACCGGAAATGAACAAGGCGACGTCGCCGATGCGTTGCAAGATGGTGTTTCGGTGTTCCGGTGTCGGCGCGTCGAGATCTCGACCAGATGCTCCTCGCCCGGGCGCGAGAT
>CALZHX010000237.1 GCA_945787435.1 uncultured Woeseiaceae bacterium | reverse complement strand
TCTTGCGTCTCGACGGACGTGACTCAATAAACGTCATGACCACATTGTGGTCAGACAGGGGCTGCAGCAAGTGGTGAAGCACGCCCGCTCCGCCAGCCGTGTCACTGGTGGATACCAACAACGTTGTTTTGTCATTGCCGCTGGCAGCGAGCAACTCACGACCCACGACCAGGAACCGTGTGGAGTTATCTGACCGATCTTCGATACCGCTAACCATGATGTTCAGGTCATAAACAGAAGCAGCCACGTCTGGGCCGATTGCCGCTGTACCGTCTTCATCGCGCGCACGCCGCGCACCGGCCGCATTGCTCGACATGCCGATAAGCTCGACGTGCGGCAAGTACTCGCGAAGCCAGCCACGACACTGCGCCAATGATTGTTCGTGGGCGCAAATACGATCAATATTCTCGAGGCCCTTCATCTTGCCGAGCAGGTGCTGCTCTATGCGCAACTCGATTTCGCCCGCAATCTTTAACGGTGAAGTCAGGAACATGTCCAGCGTGTTGTTCACCGATCCTTCGGTGGAATTTTCAATTGGAACGACCCCAAAGTCGGCGACACCGCTTTCGACTTCCTGAAACACCTCATCAATCGTATGAAAAGGGAGTGCTCGAACCGAATGGCCAAAGTGTTTAAAGACGGCAGTCTGTGTGAACGTTCCCTCGGGTCCCAGGAAACCGATTTTCAGTGGCTCCTGCTGTGCAAGGCAGGCCGACATGATTTCCCGAAAGAGCCGCAACATCTCTTCGTTGCGTAGCGGGCCTTCGTTACGGTCCACGACTGCGCGCAGTACTTCGGCCTCGCGCTCAGGACGGTAATAGTCGACCGCCGAGCCAAGGTCACCTTTTGCGACGCCAACCTGTTGAGCGTGACGCGCGCGTTCGTTGATCAGGGCCTGGATCTGCTCATCGACTTCGTTTATGCGCTTACGAATCTCGGCGAGGTCCACCGCATCGTCTTTGTTTTTCTTCCCGGACGCCATAATGGCATTCAGGTTACAGGCTTGCCGAGATTTCGCAATGTCAGGATGCCTTCAATCGAGCGCAAGTTGCTTTCGATCTCGGGCGTAATTTCACCATTCACATCGACAATCGTGTAGGCGAGATCACCGATCGATTTGTTCAGCAGATCTTCGATATTGAGTCCGGCATCGGCGAGGCAGGTCGAAATCTGGCCAACCATATTCGGAACATTCGCGTTCGCAATCGTCACACGCCAGGCATCCATGCGCGGCAGGCGGCATTCCGGGTAATTGACGGAATACCGGATATTGCCGTTCTCGAGGTAGTCTTTGACGTTCTCAACAACCATAACAGCACAGCTCTCTTCGGCCTCGGCCGTCGATGCCCCGAGGTGCGGCAACGCGATAACTTTCGGGTGCGCGATGAGCTCGGCGCTGGGGAAGTCCGTGACGTATCTAGCGATCTTGCCGCTATCGAGCGCGTCAAGAACGGCACCATCATCCATCACGCCATTGCGGGCAAAATTGATTAACGTTGCACCGTCGTTCATTAACGCGATGCGTTCTTTGTTGACGAGGCCACGTGTTGCATCGATCAGGGGTACATGTACGGTTAGCGCATCAGCACCCATGAATAGCTGGTCCAGCGTTTCTTCGAGCTCGACACCCGAAGACATCCGCCATGCAGCTCGGACCGTGATAGCCGGATCATAGCCGTGCACTATCATTCCCATATCGAGGGCCGCGTTTGCAACCTCGACTCCTATTGCCCCCAACCCAATGACAGCAAGTGTCTTGCCCGGCAACTCGGTGCCGACGAATTTCTTCTTGCCAGCCTCGACTGCCTTGCTCAGGGCCTCGCCGGTCTCGTCGAGCTCTTTCACATACTCACGAGCCTCGCACAGGTTGCGCGCGGCCAGTAGCAGCCCCCCGATCGTCAGTTCCTTAACTGCGTTCGCGTTGGCGCCCGGCGCATTGAATACCGGGATGCCCATATGGGCCAACTTGTCACAAGGGATGTTGTTCGTTCCCGCACCCGCGCGTCCGACAGCAGCGAGCGACTCGGGAATCTCCATATCATGCATCTTGAACGAGCGCAGGATGATGGCATCAGGATGCGCAATCTCTGACGCAACCTCATATCGCTCACGAGAAAAATGACGCAGTCCTTCGACCGCAATGTTATTCAGTGTCAGTATTTTGTACATGTTGTTATCCGTTGCGGCGTTCGAATTCGGCCATAAACTCGATGAGTGCGTCTACCGCCTCTTCCGGTACGGCATTGTAAATAGAGGCCCGCATACCACCGACCGAACGGTGGCCCTTGAGGTTGGTCAGCCCGGCGTTGTTTGACTCCTCAAGGAATTTCGCATCAAGCGAGGAGTCCGCAAGGATGAACGGTACGTTCATCCACGAACGGCAGTTCCTATCGACCGGGTTGCTGTAGAAACCAGACGCGTCAATGGTGGCGTAGAGCTTCTCAGACTTGCGCCTGTTAATCTCAGCCATTGCATCCAGACCACCAATACTCAGAAGATGCTGGAAGACCAGGTCGGCAACGTACCACGCGAAAGTCGGCGGTGTGTTGGTCATGGAATCCGACTCCGCGTACGACTTCCACATCAGCAAGTGCGGCAGGTTCTCACGCTTTGCTTCAAGCAGATCTCTTCTTACGATGGCAAGCGTGATTCCCGCTGGTCCGATGTTCTTTTGCGCGCCAGCGTAAATGACGCCGTAGCGGCTGACATCAATGGGGCGCGACAAAATCGTGCTCGACATATCCGAAACGATGGGAACGTCGCCTCCAGGCACACCGTGAAACTCGACACCGGCGATCGTTTCGTTCGAGGTAATGTGCAGGTAAGCGGCATCATCACTCCGTTGCCAGCCAGATTCATCGGGAATGTAGGTGAAATTTCGATCAGAACTGTCTGCGGCCAGGTTCGCATTGCATGCCTTTTTAGCCTCGTTAAAGGCCTTCTTGCCCCAACTGCCGGTCTGGACGTAGTCAACGGTATCGCCAGGTTCTGCAAGGTTCAG
>CALZHX010000236.1 GCA_945787435.1 uncultured Woeseiaceae bacterium | reverse complement strand
GCCTGTGCGCCGTGTCGTGCAGCTAGCCGGTTCTTACGGTTGGCTGCGGACGCTCCGTAACCAGGCTGTGAGCGGTTCCCACTCATCCCAGTCCGGCCACGCGAGATACTCGGGCAGCTCGAAGATGCCGATGCCACGCGTATACGCGCGCACGTAGTTTTGTGCCTCACGCAGAGCGGCGATATACGGGACGCGTGCCTTCGTCAGATACTCGTCAAGATCATCGAAAATAAGCGTGTTGTCGCGAACGCGATTTGCGAGCGCGCCAATCTTCACCTGCTTGTTCTGTACCTTGTGGATACCCTGCAGCTCTTTGAGGAATGTCGAGGTTGCCTGCATGTCGATTGTCGACGGTAGTACAGGCACGACGACGGTCTCGGCATGCTTGACGAGATCGGTCAGTTCCTTGCCATGCGAGCGCGCAGGCGCATCACTGACAACAATGTCAGCGTTACGCGGTACGTGCCTCAGGCCACCGTCGAACGCAGCCACGCCAGCGATTGCCGGTCGGTTATCGGGGCGGCGCTCCAGCCAATCCAGGCTCGAGCGCTGTGGATCGTAGTCAGCGAGGGCGACATCGGCGCCTTCGTTTGCAAAATAGGAAGCAATATTCGTAGCGAGTGTGCTTTTACCACAGCCACCCTTAGCGTTCAGTACCATTATGTGCCGCATGACCTCTCCTCAAGGGCAATGTTTTTAGAGTTTTATGTAAACTACAGCCGCCGACTTCAAATGTCCAACAGACAAAATTATCGCTTCTAATGTTGATTCCTTATTTAAAAATGCAAGGTGCCGGCAACCAGATTGTCGTCGTTGATCAGCGCGAGAAAAACGCGCCGCCACCGTCGGCGGATGGCATTCGGCGGCTAGGCAATCCGGCCTCCGGCCCGGGTTTCGACCAACTCATGTGGGTCGGTCCGGCCACTAGCGATACCGCTGCGGCGAGCTACAGGGTGTTCAACAGGGACGGCTCCGAGGTCGAACAATGTGGCAACGGCGTTCGTTGCGTTGCCTGGATGCTCGCGAGATGCGCGGCGCCGCTGCAGTCGTTCACTCTCGAGAGTCCTGCTGGCCAGATTGAGGCCAGGGTGCTTGACGACGATCAGGTGTCCGTGAGCATGGGGGCCCCTGAATTCGAGCCCGCCAGGATACCGTTTGTCGCAGACGAGCAGGCAGACCACTATGACCTCGAGGTTGGGGGCCGCTCTCACCGGGTCGCGGTGTTGTCGATGGGCAACCCGCACTGTGTCATGTTGGTCGACAGCATCGCCGCTGCCGACGTAGACAGGCTGGGCATGGCTATCGAGGAACACACGCGATTCCCGGAAGCGGCGAATGTCGGCTTCATGTGCATTGATGACCGCTCGACAATCGAGCTGCGCGTTTGGGAGCGCGGCGTCGGCGAAACGCTTGCCTGCGGCACTGGTGCCTGTGCCGCAGCGGTGGCCGGGCAACGGCTTGGGCTGCTTGACGACGAGGTTCGGGTGCGACTGCCGGGCGGGCAACTCGTGGTAAGCTGGCGCGGAAAGGCTGAGCCTGTATGGCTCACCGGCAATGCCGAATTGATTAGTGAAGGAACGATTGATCTATGAGCACACAACGTAAGCCGGAATACGCCGAAGAAGAGGTCTCCGAACAGGCTGTTCGCGAGTTCCTTGAAGCCAATCCCGACTTTTTTGAGCGCAATGCCACATTGCTCCGCCAGCTGGAATTGCCGCACGGTGCGGGTGGTTCGGTCTCACTGGTTGAGCGTCAGGTTGCGATGCTGCGGCAGAAAGACCTCAAGTTGCAGCGTCAGCTCAAGGAACTCATTGACGTCGCCCGAGACAATGATGTCCTGGCCGCAAAAATTCATGAATTGACATTGCAACTGTTCGCCGCCCCCGACCTGCAGACCTGTGTCTCTGCCATCGAACAGGCCATGCGCAGCGGTTTCGGTGCCGATCACTCGATCCTGGTCCTTTTTGCTGACCCGGCGATGTTCAATGATATTGACGAGGGTCGTTTCTTCCGCGTCGTCCGGCGCGAAGACAAAGCGCTTGGGCCTTTTGACACATTCCTCAACGGCAAAGGACCGCGTTGCGGGCAGGTTCGCGATTCGCAGCGGGAGTTCCTGTTCCAGGACGATGCCGAGGAAATCGGTTCTGCCGCACTCGTGCCGCTCGGCGACAAAGCCGAGATTGGCTTTCTTGCTATTGGCAGCAACGATGCCGACCGCTTCCATCCGGGCATGAGTATTGATTTCCTGGCGCGCGTCGGGGACCTCGTCGCAGGAGCACTGAGGCGCTATTAGGACCTGGATCGACAAGTTCATTCATCACCTCGGATTTGAACGCCGCCTGTCCGAACTAACCTGTAAGCACTACCGCCGCGACCTCGAGGCGCTGCTCGGTTTCTGTAAGGACAACAATATCGGCGAGTGGGGTGATCTCGACAGCGAGCACATCCGTGCTTTCTCGGCGACGAGCTTCCGCCGTGGCCTGTCATCAAAGAGTATTCAGCGGCGACTGTCAGCGTCGCGGACGTTTTTCCGTTACTTGTTACGGGAGAAACACGTCAAGACGAACCCGGTTGTGTCTGTATCAGCACCCAAGGCACCCAAGCGCCTGCCCGGCAACCTTGATGCTGACCGTATGGCACGCCTGCTCGACATTCCGGGCGACACCGCGATCATCAACCGCGACCGCGCGATTCTCGAACTACTGTATTCATCGGGGTTGCGACTGGCCGAACTGACTGACCTGAACTGCGGTGACATCGACGTGCAAGACGCGACAGTGCATGTCACCGGCAAAGGCAATAAGGATCGCATCGTGCCGGTCGGCAGGCAGGCGCTCGCCGCGCTCGCCCGGTGGCAGAAATCACGCGGCGACCTCGCGCCAGCCGATGAGACAGCGCTGTTCGTCAGTAATCGTGGGACGCGCATCAGCCGGCGCTCGGTGCAATCGCGCGTCACACACTGGGGGAAACGCCAGGGTATCGACACAAACGTGTCCCCCCATTTGTTTCGGCACTCCTTCGCGACCCATCTCCTCGAGTCCAGCCATGACCTTCGCGGCGTCCAGGAGCTCCTCGGGCACGCCAATATCTCCACGACCCAGGTCTATACACACCTTGACTTCCAGCACTTAGCCCAGAGATACGACCAGACTCATCCGCGCGCCCGCAAAAAAAGCTAGGTGCCCGGGGTCAGAGCCCCTGGGCT
>CALZHX010000235.1 GCA_945787435.1 uncultured Woeseiaceae bacterium | reverse complement strand
TGGTACTCGAAAATGAGCGGCTGCACCACCAGGTCGAGGCAGCCTTCGAGGATTTCGTCGAGCTTGTACAGAGACAGGTTGATGCGTTGATCGGTCACGCGGACCTGTGGGAAGTTGTAGGTGCGAATGCGTTCCGAGCGATCGCCGGAGCCCACCAGGAGCTTGCGTTGCTGCGCCTGTTCGGTGGCCTGTTCGGTTTCCTTGGCGTCGAGTAATCGAGCCTGTAGTAAGGACATGGCGCGCGCCTTGTTCTTGTGCTGCGAGCGCTCGTCCTGGCATTCGACCACGATTCCCGAGGGCAGGTGAGTAAGCCGGACAGCTGAATCCGTCTTGTTGACATGCTGGCCACCGGCGCCCGATGCGCGAAACGTGTCGACGCGCAGGTCCGCCGGGTTGATGTCCTCGATTTCGACTTCGTCCGGCTCCGGCAAAACCGCGACCGTGCACGCGGATGTGTGGATTCGCCCCTGTGATTCGGTCGCCGGTACACGCTGCACCCGATGTGCACCGGACTCGAATTTCAGCTTGGCGTACGTGTTGCTACCCGTGACGCGGCTGATGATTTCCTTGTAACCGCCATGATCGCCTTCGCGGGCACTCAGGATCTCGACATTCCATTTCACGGTTTCGGCGAACTTGCAGTACATGCGAAACAGGTCGCCGGCAAAGATCGCGGCCTCGTCACCGCCGGTTCCGGCCCGAATTTCAAGGTAAACATTGGCATCGTCGTAGGGGTCGGGCGGTATCAGCGACTTTTGCAGCTGGAGCAACAATTTTTCGCGACGAACATTGAGTCCCTGCAGCTCCTCCTGGCCCATCTCGCGAATATCTTTGTCATCATCGTCGGCCATCTCCCGGGCAGCCGCGATGTCTGCATCCATCGTTTCGAACTCGGCGAACAATTTCACGATCGGTTCGACGCGTGAATACTCTTTCGACAGGTTACGAAACTGGTTCTGCTCCGCAATGACATCGGGATCGGCAAGCAGCCCGGCGATTTCCTCGAAACGGTCGCGGACGGACTCGAGCTTGAAGCGTATGGACTCCTTCATGTCGCTACCGGTCAGTCCTCGTCGATGCCGAACAGGCTGCGCGTGGCGTCGATTATCTCAACGTCCTCGTGCTCGGCCGCTTCACGCAGCCGCACGCTTGGGTTGTGCAGCATTTTCTTCATCAGCATCGCCGTCGCAAATTCGATGACTTCGCGGCTGTCGACACCCTTGTCGAGGCGTCGTTGCGCCTCGTGCAGTACACCATCACGGATCGTTTCTCCCTGTTCGCGCAAGGCGACGATCAGCGGCGATACTTTCTTGGCACGCTCGATGCTGAGGTAACGGCGTATCTCGTCATCGAGGATGCGATTCGCGTCAACGGCCGCGGCTTCCCGGCTCATCTGGCCGTCCTGTATCACTTTCTGCAGGTCGTCGATCGTATAGAGGTAGACGTCACGGACCTTCGCCACCTCGGGTTCGATGTCACGCGGTACAGCGATGTCGACGGCAAACACGGGCTTGCGTTTGCGAGTTTTCATGGCCGCCTTGACCATGTTCGCCGTGATGATCGCCTCCGGGGCTGCCGTTGAGGTAATCAGGATGTCGGCCTCGGGCAAAGTGCCTTCGAGCTCCGAGAGTGGCACCGCATAGCCGCCGAATTTACTGGCGAGGTTCCTCGCTCGCTCGACGTCGCGGTTGGCGACGAACAGCCGGCCGATGTCCTTGCCCACCAGGTGCTTCGCAACGAGTTCAATCGTCACGCCTGCGCCGACAAGCAGTGCCGTGTGTTTTTCGAACCCTGCGAAGAACTGTTGCGCCAGCCGCACTGATGCAGATGCGACCGACACCGGGTTGGCTCCGATCTCGGTGTCCGTGCGGACTTTCTTGGCGACCGAAAATGTGTGTTGAAAAAGGCGGCCCAGGTGCTGGCCGACGGTACCGGCCTGCTGAGCTGACCGAAATGCATCTTTGAGCTGGCCGAGAATCTGCGTCTCGCCAAGCACCATCGAATCCAGGCCACAGGCTACGCGGAACACATGCCGGATGGCTTCCTCGGTATCGAGGGCGAACAGAGAGTTCGCGAATCCCGGGTCCAGGCTGCGTTCATCCCGTAACCAGTTCTGCAGCCGACCGCGGCCGCCGTCACTGGTGATTACGTAAAACTCGGTACGGTTGCAGGTCGATAACAGCACAGCTTCATCGACGCCATCGATATCAGTCAGGCGCTCGCAAGCCCGGCTTACCTCGTCCCCCGCGAAAACGACTTGTTCGCGAATTTCAATAGGTGCCGTGTTATGGTTCAGCCCGAGTATTTGCAGCCGCATAACGGACAATTGTATGCGAACTGACGGCTCAGTTCCTTGTCTGTGATAAAAGCCAACGCAATAATGCTCGGCGTTTCAATTGACCCATAGAGTAGTGATGCACGAACTTCGTAACTGCCTGCCCACGTTCAGCCTCCTTGTAGCCCTAATCCTGGCATTCGCACCGCCCGCCACGGCGGATGAGGACACGGCGGCGGACCATCTCCTGAAAGCCGAGGTCGCCCTGCAGAGTGACGACTTCCTGACAGCCGTTGTGGAGTACCGCAAAGCCGCGGAGCTCAGCGACAGCATCGAGCTTGCCAGGAACGCGACCCGCAGGGCATTTGATTTCGGCTTCGACGAGGAGGCCGTCAAGGCAGCGCAGCGCTGGGTTAACCTGGACCCCGAGAGTGACGAGGCGCTGGTTCATCTTGCACAGACACAACTCCGCCTCGGTGACATTCGGAACTCGCGTCGCAGCTTTGCAAGGCTGATCGAGCGTGGCGAACAGGCACCCGATGAGCGCCTGTATTCATTGATGAGCTTCATATCCCAGGAAGATCCGCAGGACGCCGACGAACTCATGCGAGCGCTGGCCAAGCCTTATGAAGACTCGGCCCTGGCACAGTTCGCGGTAGCGGCTGTCGCATTGCAGGCGGACGACGTCGAGTTCGCTATGCAGCGGGCACTTCGCGCCATGGAACTTGATCCGGACTGGCTCAAGCCCAAGTTAGTTTACGCCCGAGCCATGCTGATTGCGGGCGATATTGATGAGGCTATTGATTACACGGCGCGCATCGTCGGCGATGCCCCGGACCCGGATCCCGATGCCCGCATGGAACTCGCGCTGCTGTATATGACAGCCGGTCGCGAAGACGATGCGCTGAGCCAGGTCAACCAGGTGCTGCTTGAGCGTGCTTCGCGCACGGACGCGCTGCGCATGATGGCGATCATCAACTTCCGGCAAAACAACCTCGATGCGGCGTGGGATGATTTTGAGGACCTGCTGGCGAGCGGTGACTACACGGCGGACGCACTGTTCTACCTTGCGCGCATCGCCGATATTCGCGGTGAACAGGATCGGGCAATACGTTTGTACTCGCAGGTGCTCGGCGGCAAGAATGCCGTAGCGGCCCAGCGCCGTGCCGCAATCATCACTGCCTGGCAAAAGGACGACCTTGAAGGTGCGCTGAAACGCGTGACAGAGTTTGGCAAACAGCGGCCGAATTTCGCGGTCGATATGTTGCTCGTCAAGGCGGGATTACTCGGTTCCTTCGAGAAATATGACGACGCGCTCGCACTGTTCGACAAGGCCGTGGCATTCAGGCCTGATGATGAAGGCGTCGCGTTGAGCCGCGCCGAGCTGATGCTGAGAATGGGCAAGCTTGATCAGTCAATTGCGGCGTATCGAAAGGCGGCGAAGCGATGGCCCGATAGCCCGATGACGCTGAATGCGCTCGGCTACACTCTCGCGGACCGTACCGACGAAAACCGCGAGGCAGAGAAGCTCATTCGCAAGGCGCTCAAATACGATCCCGAAAGTCCGGCCATTATCGACAGCCTCGGCTGGGTCCTGCACAAGCGCGGCAAACACGAAGAGGCGTTGCAACAGCTTGAGATTGCCTATGCGGGATTTCCAGACCCCGAAGTCGCGGCACACCTGGTCGAAGTGCTGGTGGCACTCGAGCGCAACGATGAGGCGGCAGAATTACTCGGCGCCGCGGAAGAACAGGTGCCAGACAGCGAACTTCTAAAAGACGCGCGTGAGCGATTTTTCCCGGAAACGCCCTAAAGCGGCGAGGTTCTCGCTGGCGGCTGTGGCGATGGCCGCGATGCTTGGCGGCTGTGCTACCCCAAAAAGTGCCCTGTTGCCCGATATCGATGACTGGGGCGCGCGAACAACCGTGCTCGCAGGTCTCGATGAGTGGGAGTTCAGTGGCCGCATCGCCGTCAAGACTGCAACAGATGGCTTTAACGGCAAGTTGCGCTGGTCCCAGGATAAAAACGAATTCGAGGCTACGGCCAGCGGCCCGCTGGGGGCAGGCGCAGTCCGCATAAAGGGGGATCGTCAGTCTGTCGTTCTTACTGACAAAGATGGAGTCCAAACCGAGCTCGAGGACGCGGAGCTCGAGTTTCGCTACCGCTACGGATGGACGATTCCGGTGACCAGCTTGCGTTATTGGGCATTGGGTATCCCGGATCCCTCCAGCGCGGCAGAGACCGTGTTCAATGACGACGGGGAGCTCGAGAGCCTGACGCAACGTGACTGGTCGGTGACCTTCTCGCGTTACGCGGACGGTGGCGGCCAGCTGATGCCGAAAGTGCTCACAGCCGAAAATAGCGACACTCGGGTGCGGCTTGTGATCGACTACTGGATTTTCTTCGACTAGCGCCGCACAATTGCGCCGCACATGAAGCGTATTGGGGCGTAGCCAAGTGGTAAGGCATCGGGTTTTGATCCCGTGTATCGCAGGTTCGAATCCTGCCGCCCCAGCCACCTGATTCGAAGGGGAAATCCGTGGATCCGGCACTAACTGCAGTATTTTCGGGCAGCGCGCACCCGAAACTGGCCCACGAGATCGCGCGCTATCTGCACATGCCTCTGGCCCGTGCCCAGGTCGGCCGCTTCAGCGACGGCGAAATCAACATCGAGATTCTTGAGAACATTCGCGGCAAAGAGTGTTTCCTGGTCCAGCCGACGTGCCCGCCGACGTCTGAGAATCTGATGGAACTGCTCGTGATGGTCGATGCGATCAAGCGAGCATCGTCAGCGCGAATTACCGCGGTAATTCCCTACTTCGGGTTTGCGCGCCAGGACCGGCGGCCACGCTCGTCACGCGTGCCGATCACGGCAAAACTGGTGGCAAAGCTGATCGAAACAGCAGGCGTTGATCGCGTGCTGACCCTTGACCTGCATGCTGACCAGATCCAGGGTTTCTTCGATATCGCGGTCGACAACGTTTATGCCTCGCCAATCCTGCTGGGTGATGTCTGGCGGCAAAAATTCGAGAACATGGTCGTCGTCTCGCCTGACGTCGGTGGCGTTGTTCGTGCCCGGGCGCTGGCCAAGCGTCTCGGCGATGCCGACCTGGTCATCATCGACAAGCGCCGTCAGCAGGCGAACCAGTCAGAAGTCATGAACATCATCGGTGAATGCGGTGGCATGAACTGCATCATGATGGATGACATGGTCGACACGGCTGGCACGCTTTGCCATGCAGCCGCGGCCCTCAAGGAAAACGGTGCGGCCAGCGTTCATGCTTACATAACACACGCGGTCCTGTCCGGACCGGCCGTCGGTCGTATTCGGGATTCCAAGCTGGATACGGTGGTTGTAACCGACACGATTCCGCTTAGTGACGAGGCCCAGGCCTGCGACAACATTCGCCAGCTATCCACGGCCGAGCTGCTGGGTGAGACGATGCGACGCATATCTGACGGCGAATCGGTCAGCTCGCTGTACGTGGATTAGGCGAGTCACACGACACGGCGCAACGGGGCATTTATCTCCCTCATGGCTCGCTGCCGCTGCGCTTTACTTCGGTCGCCAAACACCCCGCTGCGCCGGTCCCCCGATCTCCGCAGAGGTCCCGGTTTCGGGCGTCTATTGGCTAATATCTGCGCATGAGTTACTATGCGCGCCCCTGCTCGAAACGGTCGCAGTTTCGGCAGGTCAAATGTTCAGACTTTTCTGAATAAAATCAATCAGATAATGGAGGCCAGTCATGGCTGAGAAATTCGATCTGGTTGCGGATATTCGTGAGGACTCAGGGAAAGGTGCGAGCCGCCGCCTGCGTCGCCAGAATAAAGTACCCGCGATCATCTATGGTGCCGGCCGTCCGCCGCGCGCACTTACATTTGACCACAACAAGGTCATCCACGAGCTTGAGAACGAGTCGTTCTATTCAAGTGTCCTGAACATCAAGGTTGGCGGGAAGAGCCAGGCCGCGATCGTCAAGGATATTCAGCGCCACCCGTCCAGGTTTCAGATCGTCCATATGGACTTCCAGCGTATCGTCGAGGACCAGGTCATTCGCATGAACGTGCCGATTCACTTCCTCGGTGCCGACGAAGCTGTTGGCGTCAGAGAGGGTGGCGGTACGGTGTCGACAATGCGTAACGACGTCGAAGTCGTCTGTCTGCCGAAAGATCTGCCCGAATACCTCGAACTGGATATTTCCGGGTTGGAACTCGACGATTACATGTACATGGCCGATATCCCACTGCCCGAAGGCGTCGAGATTCCGGAACTTGCCCAGGAAACCGACCAGGTCCAGCCGATCGTCACTATCCATATCATCAAGGAAGAGATCATCGAAGAAGAGGTGGAGGAAGGCATCGAGGGCGAAGTTCCAGCAGGCGAAGTTCCTGTCGGCGACGAAGAGCCAGGCGAAGGCGGCGAAGGCGGCGAAGGCGGCGAAGCCGACGACGGCGGCGACGACGAATCGACCAAAGACTAGCGTGTGCCTGCGTCCGATATGACGCACCTGCGTATCATCGCCGGTCTCGGTAACCCTGAGGATCGATACGAACGAACCCTGCACAACGCAGGGTTCTGGTTCGTCGATGCCGTCGCGCGCAAGTACGGCGGGGCGTTTCGTTACGAGAAGAAGTTCGACGCCGAATGCTGCAAAGTCAGTATCTCCGGCAACGATGTCTGGCTCGTGAAACCACAAAGTTACATGAATCACAGTGGCGGTCCGGTCAGGGCCGCTCTGGATTACTACCGGCTGGACGCGAAGCGCCTGCTGGTGGCCCACGATGAAATCGACCTGCCACCCGGCACGGTGCGGCTCAAGCAAAGTGGTGGCCACGGTGGTCACAATGGCATTCGCGATGTCATGCAGCACTGTGGTGCCGAGTTCATGCGCCTGCGTATTGGTGTTGGTCATCCAGGCGAGAAGGACAAGGTCACGGGCTACGTGCTCAAGCGTGGGTCATCCGATGTCGAAGCGGCAGTGGAGAAGAACGTCGATGAAGCGATCGACGTAATGCCACTGCTGATCGATGAAGGCATCAATGCCGCAATGAAACAACTGCACACGAAGGAATCGAGTGGCGATTAAATGCGGCATTGTTGGACTGCCTAACGTTGGCAAATCGACGCTGTTCAATGCGTTGACGGCGGCCGAGATTCCGGCTGAGAACTACCCGTTTTGCACCATCGATCCCAATGTCGGGGTCGTACCGGTGCCTGATCCACGGCTGAGTCTCCTCGAGGGCATCGTGCATCCTGAGAAGATGATTCCGACGACCATGGAGTTTGTCGACATTGCGGGTCTTGTGGCAGGCGCGTCGAAAGGCGAGGGGCTTGGCAACAAGTTCCTCGCGAATATCAGGGAAACCCACGCAATCGTGCACGTCGTACGCTGTTTCGAAGACGACGACGTTGCGCATGTTTCCGGAAAAATCAGCCCTGTTGACGACATCGAAGTAATCAACACAGAGCTCGCTCTTGCGGACCTGGAGTCCGTCGACAAACAGCTGTTCAAGGCCGAGAAGAACGCCAAGACGGCGCAAAAAGCGGATCTGTATATCCGCGACACGATTAAGAAAATCAAAGAGCACCTCGACGAAGGGCTTCCGGTTCGCTCACTTGCACTGGATGATAATGAACTCAAGGTCGTGCGTGACCTGCACCTGATCACGATCAAACCCGTCATGTATGTCGCAAATGTCGATGAGAGCGGGTTTGAAAACAATCCATACCTGGATGCCGTCAACACATACGCAGCGGCCGAAGGAGCCGAGGTGGTCGCAATCTGTGCGGCGATCGAAGCTGAGATTGCCGTACTCGACGACGAAGACAAGGCAGTATTTCTCGAGGATCTCGGGTTCGATGAGCCAGGACTCAATCGCGTAATTCGCGGCGGCTACAAATTACTGGGTCTGCAGACATTTTTCACGGCAGGCCCCAAGGAAGTCAGGGCCTGGACGACGAAAGTCGGCGCCACAGCACCGCAGGCTGCTGGTGAGATTCACACGGATTTCGAGAAGGGCTTTATTCGCGCCGAGACGATTGCTTACGACGACTATATCGCCGGTAACGGCGAGCAGGGGGCGAAAGAAGCTGGCCGGCTACGCCTCGAAGGCAAGGAGTACATCGTCAAGGAAGGCGACGTCATGCACTTCCGCTTCAACGTGTAGTCAATCAAGGGGGGGCAGAGCCCCAGGGCTCTGAACCCAATCTGTCAATGCCAGGCTTTCTGGCTGCCTTCCACTTTGTAGAGAATGACATCGCGCAGTTGCTGTGCGAGTTCGTGTTTTATGTAGGGAACCCGGACACTCCCTGACGCCATGTAGACACGCAGCGTAGCAAGGCCCTTGCGTCGTTGCAGCGGCGACCGCGAAACGGTGACACGTTGCACTTTCCTGTACAGCAAGGCGACCGTTCGATAACCGATTGTCCCTGAGCGGCGCACAAGCCCTTCGTTCGTGTAGTGGTAGCCGGCGTGCTGCCAGGTCTTGACGATATGTAGCACGGAAATCGGTATCCACAGCAGGAATAACAGGGTCGCCGGGTCTCCCTC
>CALZHX010000234.1 GCA_945787435.1 uncultured Woeseiaceae bacterium | reverse complement strand
TGAAGAAGTCAGACGAAATTTTTTCCCTGAATTTTGGCTGGCGTTTTGGCGAGAAATGGCAGTTGGGCGCACAGTACTTCGCAGCGAGCGCTGAGCGGTCGAACGTATTGCAGGAGGATGTCGAGTGGAATGACATCACGTTTGGCCAGGGGACGGGAGTCGCTGTGGGCCAGGAATTCGAACTCGAGCGCTTGTTCTTTTCGCGCGAATTCAGCAGTAGTGATAAGCAGGAGTTTGGCCTGGGCCTCGGTATTCACAGGTTGGAAATCGATGCCTTCATTGAAGGAAATGCGGTGATCGACGGGGCGCCGGCAGGTTTTCGCAGGGAGTCCGTCAGTGCAACGGCCCCGCTGCCGAATATCGGCGCCTGGTACGCCTACTCGTTCTCGCCAAAATGGGCCTTCAGGGCACGATTGGACTGGTTGAGCGCCAAAGTCGGCGAGTACGACGGCACGCTCATCAATGCGGCGGCCGGTTTCAACTACCAGATGTTCGAACACGCAGGCTTCGGCCTCAACTACAACCTGTTCGAACTGGAATTGAACGTCGATAAGCGTGGCTGGAACGGTAGCGTGAAAACCTCCTACAGCGGTTTGTTCGCGTACGTGAGTTTTTACTGGTAATCGCTACGCGTAGTGCGGGTACACCGGCCGATACATGTATTCCTGTATTTCGGCATTGATGTCGTCAGGTTCCACTTTGTCCGTGAGCCCCTGGTCATACACCATTTTGGCGACGTCATAAGCGATTTTCGCGGAGACGCTGCGAATGCGCGATAGTGGTGGATAGACGCGGCCTCGTTCCAAATCAGATTCGTTCACCAGGTTCGCCAATGAATGGGCGGCGGCCAGGAACATCTCGTCCGTAATCACGCTCGCATGGCTCACGATCGCACCGAGTCCAACGCCCGGGAAGATGTAGGCATTGTTACCCTGACCAGGTACGAAGGTCTGGTTGTTGTACTTCACAGGATCAAACGGGCTGCCGCTGGCGAAAATCGCGCGCCCATCGCTCCAGGTATACGCCTGCTTCGCTGTGCACTCGGCTTGCGATGTCGGGTTTGACAAGGCAAAGATAATTGGTCGTTCGTTGATCTCCGTCATAGCAGCAACCACTTCCCTGGTGAACGTGCCGGGTTGTCCTGACAGGCCGAGAATAGCGGTCGGTTTCAGTGTTTTGACCGCGTCGAGGAGACTAGCGAGTGGTGGATGCTCGTGGGCATAGGGTTTCTTGTGCTCCGCCATTGATTCACGGCTCGATACCAGCAGTCCCTGGCTGTCAACGAACCAGCAGCGCTTACGCGCCTCATCCGCAGGGATACCCTGTTCGGCAAGGGCCGCAACAAACACGTCGGCAATGCCGATGCCGGCTTCGCCAGCGCCCAGAAACAGGATTTTCTGGTCGACAAGTTCGCTGCCCGTGATGCGCAGTGCGCCAATGACACCGGCAATGGCAACCGCGCCGGTCCCCTGGATGTCGTCGTTGAAAAGCGGAACCTGATTACGATACTGCGCCAGCAAGCGAAACGCGTTGGTATTGCCGAAGTCCTCGAGTTGGATGAGGACCCCAGGGAAGACCTCTTGTGCGGCCGTAATAAACTCTTCCACGAGTTCATCATAGTCGTCGCCACGTACGCGTCGACGCTCAAGGCCGTTGTAAAGCGGGTCATTGAGAAGGGACTCGTTGTTGGTGCCGACGTCGAGCATGACTGGCATGCAATGTGTTGGGTGGATGCCCGAACAGGCAGTGTAGAGCGCCAACTTGCCAATTGGGATGCCCATGCCGCCTGCGCCCATGTCGCCAAGACCGAGGATCCGTTCGCCGTCCGTGACGACGATAATCTTGGCGTTCTTGTGTGGCCAGTTCTGCAATATCTCCTTGACGCGACCTTTGTCTTCAATGGACACGTAGAAACCGCGAGACTGGCGGAAAATATGCTGGAACTCCTGGCACGCCTTGCCGACTGTTGGTGTGTAGATGATCGGCATCATCTCCTCGATGTGATTCATCACGACGCGGTAGAAAAGGGTCTCATTGCGGTCTTGCAAGGCGACGAGGTACAGGTAACGCTCAAGATCGGTCGGCTTCTCGCGAATGTTGCTCAGGACACGCAACTCCTGGTCAGAAGGAGTGTGCACGCGAGGGGGCAGAAGGCCTCGCAGGCTCAGATAATCCCGTTCAGCTTCAGTGTAGGCGGTGCCTTTGTTTCGTACAGGGTCATGAAGAATTTTGACGCCACGGTACATTGCAGCAGGTGCATGGTCGTCCACAGTATTTGGTCCCGAGTCGAGGTTTCCTACCGTGCAAAATACGACTGTTTGCCCTGGCTTAATATGGCGGATTCCACGTAGATAGGATGACGTATATGCAAGGGATTACTGCGGCGTTAGCATGTTCACAACGGGCCCATTCGGGGGTCGCAGATGAGGGTGGACCAATGGCCGACATGACGAAACTGATACTGCAATCTTCCCTGGGCACCGAGCTATCGGAAGACCAGGCAGCCGTGCTCGGTGGACTCATGGACTTGCAACACCTCAAGGACGGCGACTACCTCATTAGCGAGGGTACAACGGACGATGCATTGCACGTTCTTCTGGAGGGAAAACTCGAGGTTGTCAAAAACGCGGGCGGCGATGATGAGGCGAGCCTGGCAGTCCTGCGTGACGGCGATCTCGCCGGCGAACTGAGTTTTGTCGATGGAGAGCCGCACACTGTGGGGCTCAGGGCTCTGTGTGACAGCCAGGTGTTGAGTTTGAAGCGGGAGACGTTCGAGGGCATCGTCAGCGACCATGCACAACTGGCATACCAGGTGATGAGAGCTGTGGCCCGATCGGCGCACAAGATCGTGCATCGCATGAATTACCAGTTCATCGAGCTCAACAACTACATCTTCAAGCAGCACGGCCGCTACTAGGACGCGTGATCAGGCGCTTTGTCGCTCCACGAAATCAGGTGCAACCTCTGCGTAGTGACTGAAGTCCATCGTGAAGCTGCCATCGCCGCCAGAGAGTGACTTCAGGCGTGAGTGATAGCCCTGAATTTCCTTCAGCGGCGCTTTCCCGGACACGACGATACGGTTGTCGGGCAGGGTCTCAGTGCCGTTGATCATGCCGCGCATTGACGACAGATCACCGGCCACACCGCCCGCACAATCACTCGGCACCGTAATAGCAACGTCCACGATCGGTTCCATGATGATCGGCCTGGCGTTCGCGATGGCATCGAGGAAGGCCTTCTTGCCAGCCTGCACGAAAGCAATTTCCTTCGAGTCTACGGAGTGATGTTTGCCATCGTAGACAACTACCTTAATGTCCTGCATCGGGAAGCCGTTCACGGCACCGGATGCCATGGCCTGTCGCACGCCGGTTTCAACAGCCGGAATGTATTGAGACGGAATCGCTCCACCGACGACCGCGCTGCCGAATTCAAACCCGGTGCCCGACGGCAGCGGCTCGACGCGTAAATACACTTCGCCAAACTGTCCTGCGCCACCAGTCTGTTTCTTGTGGCGGTGATGACCTTCGGCTTTCGACGTAATTGTCTCCCGATACGCGATCGAAGGCGACGCTGTCTTTACCTCGACGTGATAACGGTCCGAGATCTCCTCGATCACAGTACGCAGGTGCAATTCGCCGAGACCGCGTAATACGACTTCATTCAATATCGCATTGTGCTCAACCGACAGTGACGGGTCTTCTGCCACCGCTGTATGCAATGCGTCCGATACTTTCTGTGCATCAGCATCATTGGTCGGACTGATAGCGAGGCCGTACATTGGGCGTGGCAGTTCGATTGATTTCAGGTGGAAATTGTCCTCGTCATGGGAGTCATGCAGCACGGCATCATAGTGAACCTCATCAACTCGCGGAATGGCGCAGATGTCGCCGGGTACGCCAATGTTGATCTTGCTGTGTTCGCCACCATTGAGCTTGAGGAGTTGATTTACCTTGATAGGTTTGCGCGCATCACCGACGAACAACTGATCACCAGGCCTTATCGTTCCCTGATGGATACGCATGATACCGAGGCGTCCCTTGAAAGGGTCGATGTCGATGTTGAATACGTGCGCGATCGCGTGCGCCTCCGGGTCCGGACTGATAACAACTTCCTCGACATCGTCACCTTCGCCCTTGAGGAACACGGGCGGATTGCCCTCCGTCGGATTCGGCATCAAACGTTCAAAAATATCCAACAGCTGCCGAATGCCGGCACCTGTTCTTGCTGAAACGAAGCAAATTGGAATCAGGTGACCTTCGCGAAGCGCTTGCTCGAACGGAGCATGTAGCTGCTCGGGTTCGAGGTCTTCACCCTGTTCCAGGTAAAGCTCCATCAATTCTTCATCAACCTCGACGACCTGGTCGACGATCTGTGTGTGCGCTGTCTTCACGTCGCTAAACGCAGTTTCAGCACCTTCGGGCTGGAAGAAACAGTCAACGACGCCGACGCCCTCGGCTGCCGGCAGATTGAGTGGCAGGCATTCGGCCCCGAACTCATCACGGATATTCTGCAGCAGAGTAGCGAGGTCGATTTCTTCAGAGTCAATCTTGTTGACAATAATCATGCGGCACAAGTGTTGCTCGCCGGCCGCTTTCATCATGCGCCTCGTAACCTGTTCGACGCCATGTTCCGCGTTGATCATCACCGCGGCAGTTTCGACCGCTGGCATCACTGACAGAGCACGCCCATAGAAATCACGGTACCCCGGTGTGTCGATCAGGTTGACGTGGATGCCGCCGTGATCCTGGTGGCAGATGGACGCGTATTGAGAGTGGCCGAGTTCCCGTTCACGCGGTGTAAAGTCTGAAACCGTGCCGCCTTTGTCGACGGATCCGCAGGTCTTGATTTTACCGCCTGCGTGCAGAAGTGCCTCTGTTAGCTGGGTTTTACCTGAGTTGCTGGGGCCGACAAGGCACACGTTGCGTATGTCGCCAAGAGTGTAGGACATCAGCTATTTCCTCTCGATCGTTGTTTTACAAAAGAATAGCTCAACCGCAGCCAAGGTTCACATGGCGGATTCTGCGTATTGCCGGCCCTGTGTGGTATTACTGCGCCTTTATTCGGATATTACGCACTGTAGGCTATTGATGTTCTTGTAAAATACCTGCATCCGAGGAATCGGGACACATCTGAAATGACACGCAGAATTATCATCATGGGCGCCGCGGGGCGAGATTTTCACGTCTTCAACTGCTGCTATCGGGAAAACCCGGATATTGAAGTCGTTGCGTTCACAGCCACCCAGATACCGCATATCGATGATCGACGCTACCCGGCGGAATTGGCAGGTAGTGCCTATCCGGATGGCGTTTCGATTCGCCCTGAGGAAGAACTTGATGCGTTGCTGGGCGACGGGCAGATCGATGAAGTCGTGTTCGCGTACTCCGACGTCCATTTCGATTACGTCGACGCGCGGCGAAAATTAGTTGAGGCACATGGCGTCATGTTCTCGCTGTTTGACGTGGATGCAACGATGTTGCCGTCATCCAAACTCGTTGTTGCGGTAACCGCGGTCAGAACCGGTTGTGGCAAGAGCCAGGTGTCCCGGCGAATCGCGCACATACTCCTGGAAATGGGCAAGCGGCCCGTGGCGATTCGTCACCCGATGCCCTACGGCAACCTTGCAAAGCAGGCTGTGCAGCGTTTCGAGACCTACGAAGATCTCGACAAACACGAGTGCACGATCGAGGAGCGCGAAGAGTATGAGCCACATATTCGCAACGGCGTTATTGTCTACGCGGGCGCCGACTATGCGGCTATCCTGGAGCAGGCTGAACAGGAAGCGGATGTCATCATCTGGGACGGCGGCAACAACGACACGCCGTTCTACAAGCCGGACCTCTGGATAACGGTCGCCGACCCGTTTCGCGCGGGTCACGAACTCGAGTACTTCCCGGGCACGGAGAACTTCGCGAGAGCCGATATTCTGTTAATCAACAAGGTCAGCCAGGCAGAGCCTGGCGAAATCGCCGTGATCGAAAACAACGCGAGCAAGGTCAATCCCGGAGCGAAGGTGCTACGACGCGAGTCGACGCTGAACATACCGGATGCGGGCCTAATTGCAGGCAAACGCGTCCTGGCGATCGAGGATGGCCCGACGACAACACACGGTGGTATGCCATTTGGTGCTGGCGTAGTGGCAGCCCGACAGAATGGTGCAGCAGAGTTGGTTGATCCACGCCCCTGGGCTGTCGGTGAGATTGCGGAGACCTTCGATAAGTACCCATCCATCGGGCCGCTGCTGCCGGCGATGGGCTACGGCGACGCGCAAATCCGTGATCTCGAAGCAACCGTGAATGCCGTGGATTGTGATCTCGTCATCGTCGCCACGCCAATCGACCTGACGAGGCTGCTGCGGATCGACAAGCCGCATATGTATATCGCCTATCGATTGTCCGCTTCGGACGGGGAGCTGACGGCAGCCGTTTCACAGCTCGTTTCCTGATAAAGTGCGCGCATGAAAACGATCCGTCTGCAGGTGCTACTTTGTGCGTGTCTGGTGTCAACGGCACAGGCACAGGACCACAAGGTCAAGTTCGAATTGACGCCGTTCGGCGCGTACCGCTTTGGCGGTACATTCGAAGTCGCGGACTCTTCAGACTCCTATGACTTCAACGATTCGCCCAGTTTCGGTCTTATCCTGAATGTCCCGCAAAGTGCCAACACGCAGCTGGAAATCCTGTATTCGAAGCAGTCGACTGAGGCAGAGTTCAGCGCGGCGACGCCAAATGACCCGGTTATTGATATCGATCTGCAGACGCTGCAACTCGGCGGTACCTACCAGTTTGAAGGGGACAAAATAATTCCGTACCTCGCCGCCACGCTGGGGGGGACGCACGTGCGTGCAAGTTCAACCGGATCCGCCAGCGACACGTTCTGGTCGGGGTCGATCGGCCTGGGTGTGCTGATCAGTCCGCACTCGAGGGTCGGTTTACGGCTCGAGGCGCGTGCTTACGGCACGTTCACGAATTCAGGCAGCAGCCTGTTGTGCGAGAGCGGCCCAAATGTCAGTGGTTGTGCGATCCGAATCACGGGCGATCTGGTTACACAGATCGAGACGTTCGCGGGGGTGGTTTTCCGCTTCTAGCCTTCAGGCAGAGGGCAGTCCGTCCACCAGCTCTTCCATCTTGCGCAACGCCGCAGCGTCCGGCAATTCGCCGTATGCAGCACCGATGTTGTCGAGCATGTTCTTTGCCTTGCTGGTCGCCGGTGTCACACAGGTCACCGCCGAATGCGCAGCGACATACTTGATAAAGAACTTGCCCCACGAATCGGCACCGAACTCCTGCGCCCACTCGGGTACATCCAGGCCTTTCGTGCGTGAGAACAGCCGCGAGCGGCCAAATGGGACGTAGATCAGCGTGGCAATGCCCAGGTCGTTCGCAGCAGGCAATATGCGCTCGGCGGCGAGACGATTATCGACGGCGTAGTCAACGCCGATGAAGTCAATCGGGTAGTCACGCATGGCCTTTTCGAGGTCGCCGTAGCGCGCGGCCCGCGTAGACGTCGTGCCAATATAACGGATGCGGCCATCTTCTTTCAGTTCCTTGAGGACGCCCATTTGCGTCGGGATATCGGCAAGATTGTGAACCTGGATCAGGTCCATCGGATCCCTGCCGATTCGATCAAATGAGCGTTCAACCTGGGCACGTGCCGCGTCAGTGTCTGCGGGCCCGCGGTCGCCGCGGCGAAGTACATTGAGCTTGGTGGCCCAGAAGATCCTGTCAGTAATGCCGGCATCGCGCGCGATCCGTCCGCTGACTTCTTCTGACGCACCGTACGATGGGGCGGTGTCAAACACTGTGCCGCCGTTCTCCACCAACGTTCTCATCACTTCTGCGAGGGCCGTAACGTCCTCACTCTGTGCGACCC
>CALZHX010000233.1 GCA_945787435.1 uncultured Woeseiaceae bacterium | reverse complement strand
GGCGAGGTACTTGGACATCCGTGGGCGCCCCGACAGGTCGACGATCAGGACCTTTGCATAGTCGCTGCCACGGTTGTCGCAAACAGTAAACTGGCCGGAGTTGCCGTTGGCTGACGAAGTCATCACCCGGCCATTTGGGCGATACATCAGGAACTGGCCAAACTCGCCTGACTGGATTGAAAGCCCATCGATGCCGGCCGACGTAGCTACGATCGTCTCATCGTTGTCTACTATCTGGTCACTATCGCGATCCGCGAAGACTATCCAGCCCTGGTCCCAGGTAACTGCCTCACAATTGGCTCCGTTGGCGCTGGCACACACCGTCGTTCTGAGGTTGGTCGTAATTGCCGTGCTGCGCGCGACGTGCATTGACGACACGAAGTCATTGACCGCACCGGTCGACCTGGCGCTGGTCGTAAACATATCCAGAGCCGGAATGGCCATGGACAGCAGTAGCGCTCCCAAACCCACTGCGATCATCAACTCGATGAGCGTAAATCCCCGTGACGAGGCCGCCATTGCCTGTACCCATGATCGCTCGTTTTTCATGTGACGCACCTCACACTTTGACTCTTTGCATCGTTCACAAAGTGTGCCGGAATAGCGGTCTTTTGACGCGCGAATACGTCGCAAATTCAATAGTTTCCAGCCCAAAATCCGACGAGCGGTCGGGTTAGCTGAATGAACGGTAATCTGGGCCGAAACGAACATTCCGGGGCTTTAGACATAATCAGGAGCGCGGAGAAATGTGACGCGGGTGGATATGTTTCGACGCTGCGCTCTGCATACTAGCTCGCATGTTCATACCCAAAGCAATATACGAGAACGTGCCCTATTACTGGATCGTATTGGGCGTCCTGCTAATCGCATTCGGCGTCTATTACGGTACAGCCGGAAATCAGGAGTATTTCCTTGCGGGCATCGGTGGCGGACTGATCGCCTGTATCTGGGGCTTGCGAGTATTCAGGCGCCGACTGGCGCAAGAAGCCAGACGGCCATGCTCGACGTATGACGACTATCTGGACCAGACCTGCGAACTCAACTTGAATAGGGATCCGATCACTGAAAGGGCGCCAGACCGCTCCAAGGCTGATTGATCACAGCCTGGGTGTCATTCCTCCGGCGCCTGCAGAGATTCCAGTCCCCGGACAATTGCCTGGCCCAGTGACTCGGTGCCCTCCCCAGTCGCCGCACTTACTTCAAAAACGGGTCCATCCCACTCGAGACTTTGCAAAAGTTTCTCGCGTGCCGCGGCCAAATCATCGTCATCAAGCAGGTCGATCTTGTTAATGACGAGCCAACGTGGTTTTTCGGCCAGATCTTCAGAAAAGTTGGCAAGTTCGTTGGCGATGGCTTTCACGACGTCTGCCGGGTCCGAGCCATCGATAGGTGCGATGTCAACGAGGTGCAACAGCAAGCCCGTACGCTGCAGGTGCCGCAGGAACTGGATGCCCAACCCCGCACCGTCCGACGCACCCTCGATCAGGCCCGGAATATCGGCCATGACGAAACTTTGCAACCGCCCTACCCGCACGACCCCGAGATTGGGGTGCAGAGTGGTGAACGGGTAATCGGCGATACGTGGCTTGGCCTGAGACATCGCAGTAATCAGTGTCGATTTGCCCGCGTTTGGCATGCCGAGCAGACCAACATCGGCGAGCACCTTCAATTCCAGGCTGAGGTGGCGCGCCTCGCCCTGGGTTCCCTGGGTGATCTTGCGCGGTGCGCGGTTCACGCTGCTCTTGAAGCGTGTATTCCCCTGGCCACCACGACCGCCTTCGGTCACTTTCCGCCGCTGCCCCGGTTCGGTCAGGTCGCAGATTAGTTCGCCGGTATCGACGTCATGTACGACCGTGCCGCAAGGAATCATCACCTCCAGGTCATCGCCCGATTTGCCGGTCTTGTTTCTGCCTGCACCACCCTGCCCGGTTTCGGCTTTGAACTTCCGCGCCACACGGAAATCGGCCAGTGTGTTCATCGATGGTTCGGCAACCAGGTACACACTGCCACCGTGACCACCATCACCACCGTCCGGCCCGCCTCTTTCGACATACTTTTCGCGCCGGAAGCTCAGGCAGCCGTGGCCACCGTTGCCGGCCTGGACCCGAATTGTGGCTTCATCGACGAATTTCATTGCTTTAGCCTAAAAAAAACCCCGCACGTGGCGGGGCCTCTATTTCTGCGGGAGCGGCTTCAGCCGCGAATAGTCGGGGCTGAAGCCCCTCCCACAATGTCTAGTTGGCGTCTACCACGCTCACAAACTGGCGGTTCTTAGGGCCTTTACGCTCAAATTTGACCGCGCCGTCCTTCTTCGCGAACAGCGTGTGATCGCGGCCGATACCGACGTTGGTGCCCGCATGAAAACGCGTGCCACGCTGGCGAACAAGGATGTTGCCGGCAAGTACTTCCTGGCCGCCGTACATCTTCACGCCAAGTCGTTTGGATTCTGAATCGCGACCGTTCTTACTACTGCCGCCTGCTTTTTTATGTGCCATGGTTTCGTACCTTTGCTAAATCAGTCTGACTTTTTCGCCGCCGCTTTCTTGGCAGCTTTCTTTTTTGCTGCCGGCTTCTTCGCTGCCGCTTTCTTGGCTACCTTCTTGGCTGCCTTCTTGGCTGCCTTCTTGGCTACCTTCTTTTTCGCTGGCTTCTTGGCAGCCGCTTTCTCGGC
>CALZHX010000232.1 GCA_945787435.1 uncultured Woeseiaceae bacterium | reverse complement strand
GAGTGTTCGGTGGCAGTGGAAAATTCGCAGACCTCGAGACTATTGGAGCCGAGTCGCTAACTGCAAAAGCCTATTCTGCGAAACACGGGCCGGTTGCCGTCGACGGCAAGTTGGCTGTCGAACTGCCAGCGTCAGCTGCGGACGCTACGCTAAATCCTTGAGCGCTATTTCGGCGTCGACAAGTTTGTCTCGATCGATTTTCGCGCGCTCTGCGATCAGCGCTTTCGACTGCATGAACTCTCGTGGCGAGTTAATTGCATCGACTGCGATAAGTACGCCGTCTTTGAGATAACAGCACGCGAAACTGCCGCTCGATGCGTCGCCGCGCAATACAACGTCATCATAACCCTCTGACAAACCTGCGATCTGCAGCTTGAGTTCATACTGGTCTGACCAGAACCAGGGCACCTCGGAGTAGTGTGATTCGACGCCGCAAATATTGCTGGCGGCCGTTTTGGCCTGTTCGAGCGCATTGTGAACCGACTCGAGCCGTAACAGCCGTCCGTAAATAGTATTGGGATGGAATGTGCAGTCACCGATTGCGTAAACATCGGGGTCGGTCGTGCGGCATGTGTCATCGACGACGATGCCGTTGATTACGTCGAGGCCAGCCGCTGCGGCGATCTCTGAATTTGGCAGAATGCCGATGCCGACGACGGCAAAGTCGGCTGCGATTTCCTGTCCGTCGTCGGTTATGGCGCGTTTGACGCGTCGTTTTCCCTCGAACGCCGCGAGGCCTGTCGACAGCATGAGCTTCACGCCGTGTTTCGCATGCTCGAGTTGGTAGTAGTCGGAGACATTGGGTGAGACGACGCGGCTCAATACGCGGTCAGCCATTTCAATGACCGTAACATCCAGACCCTGCATGCGACAGACGGCCGCCACCTCGAGCCCGATGTAGCCTGCACCGACGATGACAACTCTCTTGTTGCCCGACATTTTGCTGCGGATCGCCTCGACATCGGAAATGCTGCGCAGGTAGTGAACGCCGGGCAGGTCATGTCCCGGTACCTCGATCTTGCGCACTCGCGATCCAAGGGCGAGAACGAGCTTGTCATAGGCAAATTCGGCGCCGTCGCTGGTGATGATCTTTTTGCCCGCACGATCGATGTGTTCAATTCTCGTGTTGAGGTGCACATCGATCTTCGAGTCGTCGTAAAACGATGCTGGCTTGAAATGCAGGCGTTCGGCATCAAGGTCACCGGACAGGAATTTCTTCGACAGTGGCGGTCGTTGGTAGGGAAGTTGTGCCTCGTCACCTATCAGGATGATCCTGCCCGCAAATTTCTTTTGTTTGAGTGTCGCGACAACTTGACCGGCACCGTGTCCGGCGCCCGCAATTACGATTGTTTCCGCCATGTCCCGTTGCTTCCTTACATTGCTTGTAACGGCCACAAAATGGGCAGCAGGACCATGACCGCAATAAACACAACGATAGTCAACGGAACACCGACCTTGAGATAGTCGATGAAGCGGTAACCGCCTGGACCCATAACAAGGATGTTTGCGGGGTGAGAAATAGGGCTGGTGAAACTCGCTGACGCCGCCATCGCGACTGCCATCATTGCGGTTTCGGGCCGCAGGCCCATATCGCCCATTGCCGATAGCACGATCGGCGCCATCAGGACGACAAGTGCGGCTGTCGGGATGATCATCGTCGCCATGGCCGTCAAGACATACAGGCCCATGATTACGGGCCACGGGCCCGCGTCACCAAGTAGCGTCATAACCTGGCCCGCGAGAAAAGTAGCTGCTCCGGATTCAGCCATCGCCGTTCCCAGCGGCAACATGCCGGCGATCAGGAAAATCGCTCGCCAGTCGATCGCCCGATACGCCTGTTCCATATTGAGGCAGCCCGTGAGCACCATGATGCTGCCGCCGACGACCGCTGCGACAGAAATTGGCGCCTTACCCATCATGACGGACACGACGACCGCGAGCATGATAAACGCGGCCAATGGCGCTCGGCGCGTGTCCGGCGGCTTCTGCCCAAGCGGTGTCAGAATAAGAAAGTCAGAGTCCGTCGACAGCAGTTGCAAGCGCTCACGCGGACCGAGCAGCAGTAATGCGTCACCAATTTGTAGTCGCTCGTCGGCGATATCTGTGCCGACCATCTCGCCCTCGCGCCAGATTCCGGCGAGTTCGATACCGTAGCGCTCACGGAAGTTGAGCTCTCCAACGGTGAGCCCGGCGAGTGTGCTACGAGGATCGAGTGTCGCGTCCATCAGGGTCAGGCGCTCCGACTCAAAAGCTCCCAGGTTGGCCGGGACCGAGGTTTCGATTTCGAACTCCTGCAAACCTCGCAGTACATCAAGGTCCCCAGGTTGCCCCTCAATCAATAGCAAGTCGCCGCCAGCAAGAATTTCGTCTCCGCGTGGCATTACGGTCAAAGCACTGTCGCGAAAAATCGCCACCACGCGAAAATCGAAGACGTCGGCCAGCCGGCTCTTCTTCAGCGACGCGCCGCCGAGATCGCTTTCTTTCGGGAGGCGGACGACGAACATGCGCTCATCGGTACGGTATTGCTCGTCGAGGTGTTCGTCCGTGAGGATCTGCACATCAGTGAAGTCGGAAAATTTCTCGAGCTGTGAAACCGCGTCGATTTCGCCTTGCACGAGAACGCGCTCGCCCTTACGTAGCGGCACATATGCGAGGTTCGTAAGGCGGTACTGGTTGCGCCGCCGCAAACCAATAACAGCAACATCGAATCGCGAGCGAAACCCGGCATGACGCACGAGTTCCGACACCAGTGGCGATGTATCCGAAATGGTAACTTCCGCATAGGCAATTTTTGCGGCAACCATGGATTTCAGGACCGGCGCCTCGCGCTCGATGACGAGGTCGCTCCAACGTCGCAATTCGCGGAACTGGTCCACGCGTCCCTGCACCAGGATGCCATCACCACCGCGAAGGATGGTTTGCCGGCTCGGCAATGGTTCGCTGCGGCCCTGTCTCACCAGCGCGAGAATAATCAGCCCGGTCGACGTGCCGATGCGGCTCTCAGCGAGAGTTTTTCCGACCAGGATAGAGTTTGTCGGCACGCGCATCATAAAGGTGCGCTCGTGTAACTTGTATTGCGCGCGCAGGCTGCGTTGACTGACATGCTTGCCGTGTTCTGCGACTTTCTTGGGGAGCAGGAAGCGGCCGAAGAAAGCAACGAATATCACTCCGATGGCCATGACCGCACCGCCAATCGGCGTGAAGTCAAACAACTTGAAAGGCTCGAAACCGAAACGTGTCAGCGAGGCACTGATCAGCAGGTTGGGTGGTGTGCCGATCAAAGTCATCAAGCCGCCAAGCAGAGTTGAGTATGCGAGAGGCATCAGCAGGCGCGACGCGGGAATGCGGGTGCGACGCGCGACGTCGACGACGACCGGGAGCATGAGAGCGGCGACGCCGATGTTGTTCATGAAGGCCGACAACACGGCACCGGTGACCATAATGACCAGGATCATCGAGAACTCGCGCCGCCCACCCAGTTTCATGACCTGCCGGCCGATGATGTCCGCGATCCCGGTGCGCGACAGGCCTTCGCTCAGAATGAACATTGCCCAGACCGTGATTACGGCACCGTTCGAGAAGCCGTCGAAGGCCTGCTCGGAAGTGACCAGTCCCGTAAGCGCGAGCGCGCCGAGAACAAGCAGCGCGACGAGATCCATGCGAATAACTTCGCTGATAAAGAGGATCAGCGAAATGCCGAGGATGATCAGGACAATGGCAATGTCGAGAGTCATGAGCGCATTTATACAGACTACACGGCGTGCGGAATAGGGCATCATGCATTCCCATGTCCAAAGAGCCGATTTACGAACCGAAAGAAGCGCCGCGTATGGCGAGAATCGAAGTTCGCGGCGTCGACTACGCCGTGACAGAGTGGGGCGACAAAAATGCGCCTTTGCTCGTCTTTCTGCACGGATTTGCCGATGCTGGAGCGACGTTCCAGTTCGTTGTTGACGAGCTTCGGCATGACTGGCTGGTGGTCGCGCCTGACTGGCGGGGTTTTGGCCGCACGCAGCCTGATACGGAGGCTTTTTGGTTTCCGGACTACCTGGCGGATCTTGATCACCTGCTGAGCCACTACAGTTCGCATAGCCCGGTGCGCCTCGTTGGCCACAGCATGGGTGGCAACATTGCGGGACTTTACGCCGGGACATTTCCGGAGCGTGTGGCCGCCCTGGTCAATCTTGAGGGGTTCGGTTTGCCTGACAGCGCAGCATTGGACGCGCCGCGCCGCTACCGGGAGTGGGTGGAGCGCGGCCGCCAGCTGCCCGAATCCACAGTGCGCGACAATTACTCGACGTTGGCCGGGGTGATCCGGCGCAGGAATCCGCACATGAGCCGGCCACAAGCAGAGTTTGTGGCAAGGCAATGGGCTGAAGACGTCGGTGATGGTGCGGTGCGGCTGCGAGTTCACCCCGCGCATAAATTGCCAAACCCCGTCCTGTACCGGCTCGCTGAAGTCGAGGCTTGCTGGCGCGAGGTGACGGCCGATGTGCTGCTCGTGGCAGGGCGCGACAGTGACTTCGCGTCACCTGAAAACCTGCCGTTTCCGCGGCGCCGCACCGAGTGGATCGACGACTCCGGGCACATGCTGCACTTCGAACAGCCGGCCATTCTGGCGCGGCTAATAGAAGAATTTCTCTTAAAACCAACCACCTGAACTTGTAAATTCATCCAGTACTGTATAAAAATACAGACTTTTCTACGGGAGAGACGGGGTGCAGGCGGCCGAGCGTATTGAGGATTACCTGGCGTTGCTCAATCCAGCCCAGCGCCAGGCTGCCGAATACGGCAGCAAGGCACCGAACGAGCCGTTCCGATCCGGGCCGCTGCTCGTCATCGCCGGTGCCGGCACGGGCAAGACAATGACGCTGGCACACCGCGTGGCTCACCTGATTGTCGAAGGCGTAAGCCCCGAGCGCATATTGCTGCTGACGTTTACACGGCGGGCTGCGCAGGAAATGACGCGACGGGTCGATGCCATCGTGCGCCAGGCGCTGGCCGGCAGGAGCGCAAATGCGATACCGGCCGGTATTTTGCCCTGGTCCGGCACATTTCATTCGGTCGCCAATCGACTGCTACGACGATTCGCCGCGAATCTCGGTCTCGACCCGGGCTTCTCGGTCCTGGATCGAAGCGATGCGGCAGATGTCATCGACGTAACGAGGCATGAGCTGGCGTTAACGAAAAAGTCGCGGCGCTTTCCGAAAAAGGACACCTGTCTCGCTATCTACTCGCGTTGCGTCAATACGCGCAAATCGCTCGCCGACGTTTTGGATGAGTCTTACCCGTGGTGTGCCGATTGGGAAGCCGAGCTGCGGGAATTGTTCAGGCACTATGTCGCGCGCAAGCAGCATTGTCAGGTGCTCGACTACGACGATCTGCTGCTCTACTGGTACCACCTGGTTGCTGATGAGGAGTTTGCCGGGCATATCGGAGCATGGTTCGATCATGTGCTCGTCGACGAATACCAGGACACGAATATTGTGCAGGCAGAGATCCTGCGTGCGCTGAAACCGGAAGGTCAGGGCGTCACAGTGGTTGGAGATGACGCGCAATCGATCTACTCGTTTCGTGCGGCGGATATCGAGAATATTCTCGGCTTTCCGGACCAGTTCATGCCAACTGCAGAAACAGTGTCTCTCGATCAGAATTACCGCTCCACACAAGAAATCCTGAACGTAGCAAACTGTCTAATCGCGCAAAGCGAGCGCCAGTACCGAAAGAACCTGTATGCCAACGACAAGACGGGAACAAAACCGAGCTACGTAACTGTCGAAGACAGTGATGCCGAAACCGAATACGTTGTCGAAGCGATACTCAGCAACCGCGAGACGGGCATGCAACTCATGGACCAGGCAGTATTGTTCCGCGGCGCACACCACAGCGATCGACTTGAGCTCGAACTGGTGCGGCGGAATATTCCCTACGTCAAATACGGAGGGCTCAAGTTTCTCGAGGCGGCGCACGTAAAGGACATGCTGTCAGTGCTCAAGTGGGCAGAGAATCCTCGCAACCAGGTTGCCGCGTTTCGGATATTGAAATTATTGCCCGGTATGGGACCGTCGAATGCCGCACGCTGTTACGAGCAACTTGAGGCGGGTGACTTCCTGTTTCCGGCACTCTCCGGATTCCGGCCGCCGGCCGCTGCCGCAGGAGACTGGCCGGGATTCTGCGAGTTGATGAAGAATCTGTCTGGCGCTGAGGCCGATGACTCTGGCTGGCAGGCACAAATAGCGGCAGTGCGCCGCTGGTACCAGCCCCATCTCGAACGACTGTACGATGGCCTGGATACGCGCGAAGCGGACCTCGAACAACTCGAACAAATATCAGGACGGTACCCGACACGGGAACGCTTTCTGACCGAGCTGACGCTGGACCCACCCAGCGCTGCGGGTGACCTCGCCGGCGACCCGCTGCTCGATGAAGATTATCTTGTGTTATCCACCGTACACTCCGCGAAGGGACAAGAGTGGGAGGCGGTGTTTGTGCTCAACGTGTCCGACGGCAATTTCCCGTCAGAATTCGCGACGGGCAAGCCGGCGATGATCGAAGAAGAACGTCGCCTGTTGTACGTCGCCATGACTCGGGCCAAACAATCGCTTTCCCTGGTCGCACCGCTCAAGTATCACGTTACGCAGCAACGCCGCGATGGCGATAAGCATGTCTACGGGGCTCGCAGCCGATTCCTGACCGATGCGTTGCTTGAGACTATGGACCGCGGGTTCCACGGCCGGGGTGAAGCTGATGCGCCGCGGCAACAGGTGCAATCCGACAAGCGGCTCGACGTCGCGTCGCGAATGCGCGAGATGTGGTAAGAAAAAGCGCTGGCAAATGCCGAATCCGGAGTTTCGAACGCGACAAGCTCAGGAGAGGAACATCGCGTACGCGGGGTTGTCGCTTTCTTCCCAGTGCGCATACCCGAGTTTAGCGAGATGCGCTTCCAGGCGGTCGGTGTCGCTTTGCGGAACATCGATGCCCGCGAGAATGCGGCCATAGTCCGAACCGTGATTTCGATAATGAAAAAGGGTGATATTCCAGTCGTTGCCGACTGCGTTGAGGAAATCGAGGAGCGCACCCGGCCGCTCGGGAAATTCAAATCGAAACAGGCGTTCGTTCTCCACGCCGGTAGAGCGGCCCCCAACCATGTGGCGCACGTGCAGCTTGGCCATTTCGTTTTGGCTCAGATCTTCGACCGGATAGCCGCCATCGCGGAGTTGTGAGACGAGCTCGTGTTGTTCCTGTTCACCACGGCTCAGTTGAACACCAACAAAGATGTGTGCCTTCCGTGAGTCACTGTATCGATAATTGAATTCGGTCACGCCGCGTCGACCAAGCATTTCGCAAAACCGTTTGAAACTGCCCGGCTCTTCCGGGATCTCCACGGCAAGCAGCATTTCAGTGTGTTCGCCTACCGCTGCACGCTCTGCGATATGCCGCAGGCGATCGAAATTGACATTGGCGCCACAATTGATCGTTACGAGTGTCTGCCCGGAAATGTCGTTATCGGCAACATATTTCTTGAGTGCCGCAACACTGAGTCCGCCGGCGGGCTCAACAATAGAGCGCGTGTCTTCGAAAATGTCGCGAATGGCAGCGCATATCTGGTCGGTATCGACCGTAATGAACTCGTCCACGTGTTGCTGGCAAAGCCGAAACGTCTCATCGCCGACGCGCCGCACCGCTACACCGTCAGCAAAAATGCCTACGTGATCAAGAACGACAGGCTTGCCCGCAGCAATGGAGTCGCGCATGGCCGAGGAGTCTGCGGGTTCTACGCCGATAATGCGGACGTCAGGCTGCATGGATTTGACGTAGCTTGCGATGCCGGCGATCAATCCGCCGCCACCGACCGGCACAAACAGAGCATCGATGTCGCCGTCAATCTGATCGAGAATCTCCATACCGATCGTACCCTGGCCTGCAATGACCTCGGGATCATCGAACGGATGTATGAAGACGCAGCCGTGCTCCTTCTCGAGCGCGCGCGCATGCGCATAGGCGTCGTCATAGGTGTCACCGAACAGGATGACGTCACCATCCAGCGCCCTCACTGCATCGACCTTGATTGACGGCGTCGTAACAGGCATTACGATGACAGACCGAGTGCCGCGCCGCTTCGCAGCCAGCGCTACACCCTGCGCGTGGTTTCCGGCCGAACTACAAATAACGCCGTTCGCCAGCTCGCTGTCAGACAGGGAAGCGAGTTTGTTGTACGCGCCACGCAGCTTGAATGAGAAGACGGGTTGCAGGTCTTCGCGCTTCAGCCAGACGCGATTATTGAGTCGGGCCGACAGATTGTGCGCGAGCTCAAGTGGAGACCGGATCGCGACGTCGTAGACTGACGCGTTCTGAATCCGTTCCAGGTAATTGATTTCGCTCATTGTCCGCTCAATGCTGAAGTGCCATAGCGGTTATCGCACACACGGGCAATGCTCGCAAACACGCGTGTATTCGAGGTGGATACGCCGCATAATCACACAAATGGACAAGTTGCTGATTACGAACTCACGCCTGATCAATGAAGGCGAGATCCGGGACGCCGACGTGCTTGTCGTTGGCGATCGTATCGAGAAGATCGCGGCGTCAATAGACGCTGACGAAGGCGCCAACGTTATTGATGCAAACGGGCGCTTCCTCATGCCCGGCATGATTGACGACCAGGTGCACTTTCGCGAGCCCGGGTTGACCCACAAGGGCGACCTGGCGACCGAATCCGCAGCCGCAGTTGCGGGCGGCATTACCAGCTTCATGGATATGCCAAACGTGAATCCGCTGACGACCACAAGCGAAGCGCTGGCGGACAAATATCGTGTTGCCGAGAAGCGGTGCTCGGCGAACTACGGCTTTTACCTGGGTGGAACGAATCAGAATATCGAGGAGATCAAGAAACTGGTCGTTGGTGAAGCGTGCGGTATCAAAGTCTTCATGGGCGCTTCGACCGGCGATATGCTGGTCGACGATCCGATAGTGCTGGAGCAGATCTTCGAACACGCGCCGGTCATGGTTGCTACGCATTGCGAGTACTCGCCGACAATCTGGGAAAATGAGGCGCAAGCGAAGCAGCAATTCGGCGAGGACGTGCCGATGTCCGAGCATCCGAAAATTCGCTCCGCCGCTGCGTGCCTGCAATCGTCGAGCATGGCAATCGATCTCGCGCGCCGGCATGATGCGCTGCTGCATGTACTGCACCTGACCACCGCGGTCGAGATGGACCTGTTCTCCAAGGCGCATCGCTCGGAGAAACGCATCACCGCGGAAGTCTGCGTCCATCATCTCTGGTTCGATGAATCCCGTTACGCGGAGCTAGGTACGCGCATCAAGTGCAACCCGGCGATCAAAGCGGCAACAGATCGCGAGGCGTTAATCGCCGCGCTGAATGAGGGCCGCATTGACATCATTGCGACTGATCACGCACCGCATACAGCCGACGAGAAAAACGGCACCTATTTCAAGGCACCGGCTGGGTTGCCTCTCGTCCAGCACGCACTGTTGACGCTGTTTGACCTTGCCGAAGCCGGGCAGGTCAGTCATGAATTGATCGTCGACCGTGCTTGTCATGCACCGGCCGACCTGTTTGGTGTGACGGACCGCGGATACGTCCGCGAGGGTTACTTCGCTGATCTCGTCATCGTCGACCCGGACAGACCTTACAGTGTCGATCAGTCAAACGTGCTCTGTAAGTGCCGCTGGTCGCCGTTTGAGGGGCATACATTTTCGTCGACGATTGACACCACGATTGTCAATGGCGTGGTCGCCTATCGACAGGGTGAATTGACAGATGCCATCGTGGGTCAGCGGCTTGAATTTACGCGCTCGCGTTAGGTCGAACTTAAGTATTTACTTTCCGGCCGATCCCGTTATGCTAGCGCCCAACAAGGGATCGGACCCAATGTCGGCTGCATGATTATGTCCGGCGCGAGCATGGAATGAAACCGACTGACACCTCCAACCCTGAGTACTTCCACAAGGTCGTCGATTGCCAATGGGCATGTCCTGCCCACACCGATGTTCCTGAATATATTCGGTTGATCGCCCAGGGGCGCTTCAGCGACGCGTATATAGAGAATCGCAAGTCAAACGTCTTTCCGGGCATCCTGGGCCGGGTTTGTGACCGACCATGCGAGCCGGCGTGCCGTCGCGGCCGTGTCGAGGATCGTCCGGTGGCTATCTGCCGCCTCAAGCGCGTGGCTGCGGACCATCGCGACGATGTCACTGCCTCACTGCCCAAAGCCCCACAGCAGACTAATGGTAAGCGCATTGCTTTAGTTGGAGCGGGCTGTGCCTCATTGACGGTTGCCAACGATCTCGCACCGCTCGGTTATGAGGTCACTATTTTCGAAGCCCTCGACAAGACCGGTGGGCTGATGCGGACCAACATCCCGCAGTTCCGCCTGCCGCCCAAAGTTCTTGATGAAGAGATTGGTTATATTCTCGATATAGGTGTCGACCTGAAGATGAATCACCGTATCGACAGCATGAAAGATTTGCTTGATGATGGCTTCGACGCAATTTTCGTCGGTACTGGCGCGCCCAGGGGCAAGAACCTCGAAATTCCAGGCCGTTACGACTCCGAGAACATTCATATCGGCATCGACTGGCTCGAGTCAGTCGCATTCGAGCATGTTAAGAAAATCGGCGAAAATGTCCTGATTATCGGCGTCGGCAATACGGCGATGGACTGTTGCCGCACATCACTCCGAATTGGCGCCAAAGACGTCAAGGTCATGGCGCGCAAGCCGCGCGGTTTTTTCAAAGCGTCCGATTGGGAGCTTGAAGACGCCGAAGAAGAAAACGTCGAGATCATCGTCAATCACTCGCCAAAGGAATTCGTCCTTGAGGACGGTAAGCTCATTGGCATGACCTTCGAGTTGATGGAGTACAACGTCGATGAACAGGGACGCATCGATCGCGGCACCGTAACAGGCGAAGTTACTATTCCCTGCGATGACGTCATCCTGGCTATCGGCCAGGACAATGCATTCCCATGGATCGAGCGCGACATTGGCATTGAATTCGATGAATGGGAGTGCCCGGTTGTCGATGAAGAGACGATGATGTGTTCTCGCGACGGCATTTTCTTCGGCGGCGATTCCGCATTCGGACCGAAGAACATCATTTGGGCTGTTGCGCATGGTCACGAGGCGGCGATTTCGATTCACAAGCACTGCCAGGATGAGAGCCTCAAGGACCGGTTGCCAGTCGGCGTGAACCTGGCCAGCCAGAAAATGGGCATGCACGAATGGAGCTATTCGAACGACTACGATCCCGCAGCCAGGCGCCTGATGCCGCATGTCGACCTGAAGGAGCGCTTCAAGAAGCTCGATATCGAGGTCGAGCTCGGATTCACGGCGGAACAGGCGATGCAGGAGGTCGAGCGCTGTCTTAACTGTGATATCCAGACCGTATTCGCCGCGAAGCTGTGCATCGAGTGCGATGCCTGCATCGATATCTGCCCGGTCAACTGCCTGACCATTGCCGAAAACGGTGACGAGGCCGATTTGAGGACCCGCCTGTCGGCGCCTGCGGAGAATCTCGAGCAGGGTCTTTATGTCTCTGAAGATTTGCCCCAGACGAGCCGTGTCATGATCAAAGACGAAGACCTCTGCGTTCATTGCGGCCTTTGTGCGGAACGCTGCCCAACCGGTGCATGGGATATGCAGAAATCGACGGTATTGCTGCCGTATGTGAGCGACGAAGCCGCCGGTGAGCAACAGGATGCTGCGGCACCGGCCGCCTGACAGAGTATTAACGTGGCCTCAGTCAACGATGTCGTCATCAAGATAGGTACGGTCAACGGCACCGGGTCAGCGAGCGCGAATGGCTTGTTGATGAAGTCGATCTTCCGCATGGGTATTCCCGTCGTCGGCAAGAATTACTTTCCGTCCAATATCCAGGGGCTGCCAACCTGGTACGAGATCCGGGTAACCGGAGACGGTTACCAGGCACGTTCAAATCGCGTCGACCTGATGGTTGCGATGAATGCACAGACCTATGCTCGAGACCTTGCCGAACTCGCATCGGGTGGATGGCTGGTCTACGACTCAACCTGGCCGCGCAGCAAGCTGCTGGATCGCGATGACGTAACCGTACTCGGCATTCCTCTGTCGCGAATGTGCAACGAGAACTTCGACGGCGCACGCGCGCGCATTTTGATGAAGAACATCGCCTATGTCGGTGCTGTGGCAGCGCTGCTGGATATCGATCTCAACATCATCACAACAATGCTCGAAGAGACGTTTGCGTCCAAGCCTCACCTCATCGATTCGAACATGAAGGCGATACGCCTTGGCTACGATTATGCGACGGAGAATTTTGTCTGTCCGCTGCCGATGAAAGTCGAAGCGATGGACCGCACGAAGGGTCATATCATTATCGACGGCAATACTGCGGCGGGGCTCGGCTGTTTGTACGCCGGGGCGACCGTCGGCGCCTGGTATCCGATTACGCCGTCAACGTCCCTGATGGATGCGTTTCGGTCGTTTTGCTCCAGGTACCGGGTCGACGAAGAGTCCGGCAAGCGCACTTACTGCATCATCCAGGCTGAGGACGAACTCGCGGCCATTGGCATGGTTCTCGGCGCCAGCTGGAACGGTGCACGGTCGTTTACGCCGACCAGCGGCCCCGGCATTTCGCTGATGAGCGAATTTCTGGGGTTTGCCTACTACGCGGAACTGCCGGCCGTCGTCTTTAACGTGCAGCGCACGGGCCCCTCCACTGGTATGCCAACACGCACCCAACAGGCCGACATACTGAGCTGCGCATACGCCTCGCACGGCGACACAAAACACGTCCTGCTTTTCCCGGGCGATCCGGCGGAATGCTTCACGATGGCCCAGGACGCATTCGATCTCACAGAGAGACTGCAGACACCCGTCATGGTGTTGTCGGATCTCGACATCGGCATGAACGACTGGATGGTGCCCGATTTCGAATACGATGATAGTCGCATTCCTGATCGCGGTAAGGTGCTGAGTGCCGATGATCTCGAGAACATGGAGAAGTTTTACCGCTATCTCGACGTCGATGGCGATGGCATCCCCTATCGTACGTTGCCCGGCCAGCACCCCAAGGGCTCGTATTTTACGCGCGGCTCGGGCCACACGAAGTACGGTGCTTACACTGAAAATTCGAACGACTACCAGGACGTTGTTGATCGCCTGTTACTGAAGTGGGAGACGGCACGATCGATCGTCCCCGAGCCCGAAATACACTATTCCAGGTTCAATAAGGCCGGGATACTGAGCGTCGGTAGTTCGGATGGCGCGTGCAAAGAGGCGCTCGACCGGCTCAGTGCAGAGAAGATTTCGATGAACTACTG
>CALZHX010000231.1 GCA_945787435.1 uncultured Woeseiaceae bacterium | reverse complement strand
TCTTGCTATTCAGTGCGTGTGCCAATGGCCAAACCACTGAGCGCCTCGATATCCTCGTTTATGGCGCAACGGGAAAAGTCGGTTCCCATGTTGTCGAAGAGGCATTGCAACGAGGGCACCGTGTCACAGCAGTATCCCGCGATCCGTCGCGCATCGAAAAGCAGCATGACAACCTGTCGGTTGTTGTGGGTGATTTGCTGGACCTGCGAAGCATCGAGCTGCTGGTTGAGGACAAGGACGTCATCATCGTCTCCGTTCGCGGCACCATCGGCAAGGAAAAGCAGCCTGAGAACGCGCTGCAGTACATCGCGGTCAGGAATATCATCGGTCAGCTTCGCGGCATAGGTGACGGTGCGGCGCGACTTATTCATGTCGGTGGTTCGGGGTCTCTGGTAGTCAAGCCTGGTGTTCTGTATGCCGACAAGATTCCGCGCGTGTTTCTACCCAAGAGTCTGGAGCTGGAGATTCAGGGGCAAATTCTGACGCTCGAATTTCTGCGTACGATCAATGATATTGACTGGAGTTACGCGACGCCGGCCAAGAATTTTACCAACGGCGAGCGCACCGGCGAATTTCGTATCGGCGGCGACGAGCTAATGGAAGACGAACGCGGCAAGAGCAGGATATCGAGGGCCGATTTCGCGGTCGCGCTCATCGACGAGGCAGAAAGGGCCGAGCACGCCCAACAGCGTTTCTCAGTTGCCTACTGATCTGCGATCCTGGTGCATCCAGCGCGTCTGGAAATGACGCGAAGGGGATGCGTGCTGAGAGGCCGGTTTCGGCCGGAAGTTGCCGCTCAAGATGCTAGAATTGAGTACGTGGGACAGGGCTCCGCACCAGATATGCCACCAAGAGCATTGCATACAAAAATGACTTCCGTTTCTCGTGACCGTGACACTACTGACAGTAAAGAAAGTGCTGGGCGAAGATTTGCGAACTCTGCGATCACGGTTGCGTTTCGGGCCTTGTTATATGTTTGCGCCGCACTTCCCCGGCGTCTGGTACATTTCCTGGCATCATGTGCCGGTTGGCTGGCGTGGCAATTCAAGACCACTCCCCGCAAGATAACAGAACGCAACATTGCGATCGCGTTTCCCGAATTACCTATCTCCGAACAACGACATTTGGCGAGAGCCAGCTTCAGGCAGCTCTGCTGGTCTGCCGCGGACGTGGGTCTCAGCTTGTTATGGTCAGCCGAACGCTTAATGAGCTGCGTATCAAGTGTCGTTGGTGAGGAACACCTGCACGCATCAGTTGCTGAGGGCCGAGGTGTAATCGCACTGGTGCCACACCTGGGAAACTGGGAGTTGGTTGGCCCCTATCTTGCGGCGCAATATCCCATGACAACGCTATACAAAGAGATCAATATCCCCGGGGTGAACGATATTGTCCTGCGGGCACGGCAACGAAATGGCAACGTCCTGGTGCCAGCGAACAAATCCGGAGTGCGTGCGTTGCTCAAAGCACTGAACTCTCGTGAGCTCGTCGCAATTCTGCCAGATCAGGTTCCGTCAAGTGGAGGTGGCGAATTTGCGCCATTTTTTGGTGAGCCTGCACTGACCATGACGTTGGTTTCGAAACTGATCAAGCGAAACAGCAGCAAAGCAATCTGCGTATATGCATTGCGCCAGGCCGATAAAAACTACCAAATCGTTATTCGTCCGGCCGACGAGGGGATTTATTCATCCGATTCTTCATCAGCTTTGCTCGGGCTTAACAAATCGGTAGAGCAGTGTGTGCTTGACTGCCCGGAACAGTATCAATGGGAGTATAAACGCTACAAATACCTTCCGGATCTCTCCCGGCGAAAATATTATTAAGTTGCCGCAGTCTGAGGTTGGCTTCGGGCGGAACGTTGCTCAGAAGGTCAGCGTAAATATCGCGCCACCGCCCTCGTTCTGAGCGACACGCACGAATCCGCCATGTGCGGTCATGACCTGTCGCGCGAGTGCCAGGCCGACTCCTGATCCATCTTTTTTGGTCGTAAAAAACGGCACAAAAATCTTTCTCAGGTTCTCGTCCGGAATGCCGGGCCCGTTATCGGCGATTTCGATCACAATATTGCCACGGCGGCCGAGCCGGCCGCGAAGATCTACATGCGCGTCATCCATACCCCGCGTAGCCTGTAACGCGTTGCGTACGAGGTTCATGACTACGGGCTCGAGTAAGTCCCGGTCGGCATATACGTCAAGCTCGGCCGGATCAACGCTCACATTCAGAAACGATTTACACTTCGGCCACTCAGCCTCGGCAAGCAGAGACACCGATCCCAGCAGGTCCCCGACGTGAACACGTTTCTTCTCGGGCGGAGCGAGTCGCGTAATCTGCCGATAGCTGTGCACGAACTGCATCAGGCTGTCGGAACGTCTTGCGACTGTATGCACTGCGTCGCGCAGGTCGACGAGGTCCTCGTGCAATTCCGAATCCGGACCGGCCTTGTTCACCACATCGTCGACAACGTCGCTTGCCGTCGTGGCAAGCGAAGTCACGGGTGTGATCGAATTCATGATCTCGTGCGTCAGGACACGAACAAGATCCTGCCAGGCTTCCGCCTGCGTAATGTTCAACTCACTCTGAATGTCCTGCAATGACACTAGTCGACGACTTTCACCAGCGACAATATTTTCGGACGTCGCCAGTGTCAGTTTGTACTCGACGCCTTCGACTTCGAACGTCACGAGTTCGCGGTTGCCTGGGACCGCCTCGGAAACAGCGTCGTAGAAGCCGCCACCGAACTGACGCAAGTCGGTCAACCGGGTGACGTGTGCTGCGCCAAACAGTCGCCGCGCCGCATTGTTCTGCAGGGTGATCGAGTCGTCGCCGTGTACTGTCATCAGCGG
>CALZHX010000230.1 GCA_945787435.1 uncultured Woeseiaceae bacterium | reverse complement strand
GCCAACTCCCATACCGTCGTCGAGCGAGCACCCGACCGACAAAAGATAAGCAGAGGCCGCTCCAGCTCGTCACAGGCTTTCGCGAATGCCTCGACCTCTTGTTTGGTGATCGCTCTGGGGTCGATGGGGAGATTCAGGTAAGTCATGCCGAGTTCCTCGGCGATTTTTTCGAGGTCCGCCGACAACGGTTGTCCCAACGACTCACCATCAGGCCGGTTGTTCATGATGCTGCGAACACCCTGTTTGGCCATGAGCCTGATGTCGTGCTCGAACAGTTGCCCGGAGACATAGACCTGGGGTCCCAGCTCGAGCACGCGCATCTGTAAGTAGTCCTGCTTCAATTCAAGGCGTCCAGGCGTAACTGATCTTCATGAACCAGTTCTCGTCGGTCTCGGTCAGAGAGTTAAGCGTATCGTCATCCACGGACTGATCGGAGTATCCCAGGTAAAAAACCGTCCGCGGGTTCAGTTTGTAAGAGTACAGCAGTTCGCGACCGACTTGTCGCTCGCGAGCATCGACATCATCCAGGTATACGTCCGGATTCCTTTCCACATCTTCGTACTGCAATGTCAGTCGCAGGTAGCTGCGCACACTAAACTGCCATGTCAGGCGCAGGTCTGCGACCGACGCCGTGAATATCTCCTGGTTGTCGAGCGTTTCAAGCCTGGAGTGCACACCACGTAGCCGTATGAGCAGATTGCGGTTCACGTTCCAATCGAGCGTCGGTTCGAAAACGACCTGCTTGCCGGGGCGTTCGTTGTCGTAATCACTCCGGTCTCCGGTACCGGCGAACAAGCTGAAACTCAGGCCACTGCGCGGCGTGACCTCGCCGTAGAGGCCCACGAAATCGAGGTCGTATCGCACGTCCTCGAACAACTCGTTTCTCTTTTGAAAACGTACCTGCATCCAGCTCTGCATCGGGCCGCCGACGCCAAAGCGCAGCGATTTCTCGCGATCGACCGATCGCCCGCTTTCGTCACGAATGATTTCGTATTCTGCGCGCAAGACCATGCGGTGCCACCACGAGTCGTCACCGCCATGCCAAATGCGACCTACCTCTACCTCTTGTGCATCGCCGCCCACCCGGCTCATAAAACCGGAGTCAGCGCGAAATCCGTCGCTCAAGTTCAAGTATTCTGCCTCGCCGACCCAGTTCCTGGAGTCGTATTCATAACGCAGCGTAGATGCGTGGCCGTCAAACGCGCCAAGCGGCTGATCGAACTCGTCGGCCAGCTCTGACGGGTACTCTGTGTCCGATTTAAGGATCTGAAATTCCAGCGAATGCTGGTCGTTCATCTTCCAGCGGCCGTCCAGGCCGCCGACGCGATTGTGGTAGCCGTCACCCTCCCTGATTGTCACCAGGGCGCCCAGTTGCGAGGCCTGGCCGAATCCATGAGCGTAGCGGCCGACAAAGGCCGTGTTCTCTTGCTCGAGCGTGGTCGAATCGGAGCCGAACAACCCGGGAAAGAGCAGCGTCGTCACCTCGTCGGTCGCCGCGAAAGCGCCATAAGTATGGTTGCCTCGTTTGCCCGTCAGCTTTGCGGCAACCTCCGGGTCGGACACCGTTCGCGTGAAAACGGCATCTAACGGAGTATTGAAATAGTCCGCACCTTCCAGGAAGAACGGCCGTGTCTCGGGGAAAAACAGTGCGAAGCGCTCGTTCACATCGAGTTGCGCGACATCCGCCTCCACCTGGGAGAAATCCGGGTTGATCGCGAGATTTGCGGTCATGTCCGGCGTAATACCCCATCGAATAGTGACTCCGCCTTCCGCTTCCGCGTCGCCCGATTGCATCGGAATGACGCCAGGCTCGTCGGTACTGTCCGATTTCGTCGCCGTCAGCGTTGGCACGATCTCGAGGTCCCGGCTTGGTTTCGAGCCTTCGAGGCCTCTGAACGCACCTATCTGGCAAAGGTAGCAATTGCGATTGCGATCGAGCGCGTTGTTGGACAAACGGTAGCGATGCTCCCGAGGATAAAACCGCAATACTTCGTATCCCCAGGTCTGTTCGCCGTTCGTTCCCGGGAACCGCAGCTGGCTCAGCGGAATTTGCATCTCGACCACATAGCCGTCTTTGTTGATCTGACCTGCCGAACTCCAGATGGCGTCCCAGGAGTCATCCTCATTGCCATTGACGTCGTCGTTGGTCATGTCCATTTGCACACCCAGCGGATTGGCAAAAAACTGGAATGCGCGTCGATCGTCGTTATAGGTGTCGAGGACGATGCCGACAAAATCGTCCGCGTAGGCTGAATCCCGATCGCGCAAGTACGCCCGGACCGCCTCCGGATCGTCGTCCTTCGCATCGAATGCTATATAGAGATTCTCACCGTCTTCGGTCAGGAATGCCGTGGTGCGGACTAATGCGGGCACATTCTCGCCAGGCCGGGTCTCGATATTGATGTCGACCACGAGCGCACCCTGCCACCCGGCATCGTCAAGGACGCCGTCAATTTCGATACCGGCATCGGTTCTCGGCAGATCCTCGATCGCTGCCACGGCCGGCACCGCCAGCAACGCGGCAGATACACACGATAGTTGCAATGATCGGAGTGACAGCAAAAGAAATCCTGTTGGGTGGCTGAACGGCCGCGGCAAATGATGACACATGATTCTGACCACGCAACCCTAGGTGTCGTAGCAAATCGACACGACACTCACTGTCGTCGTTTTCTCACCAATCGTGATCACGACCTCATCGTCCACGCGATTGCCCAGTAACGCCCTTGCGAGCGGCGAGTCCATGCTGATGGCGAATGTCTTCGCATCTGTCTCGTCGGGGCCCACGATTCGATAAGTGCGTGTCTTGTCCTCGTCGTCACACAGTTCCACGGTGGCGCCAAAATAGATCGCATCGCTGTTAGGCGCCTCTCGAACCACGTTAAGCACTGGCAGACGCTTCTGCAGATAGCGAATGCGTCGATCCAAACCACCGAGCTCTTTCTTGCGGTAGATGTATTCGGCGTTCTCAGAGCGGTCGCCTTCCGCGGCAGCTTCAGCCAACGCTCTAACGACGTCGCGCCGGCGCAGCCAGATGTTGTCCAGCTCCACCTGCAAGGCAGCAAATCCCGCCGGCGTGATATAGGCCGACGAGTTCGGAGCGGGTGGTCGCCAACGTCCCATTAAGTGATTCCTGTTGCCATCGCGATACCTTAACGCAATTCACTGCCAAACCCGGTTGACCGCCCTATAGGTACTTCTGCCGGTGCCCGGCATACCGAGCTGTTGCTACGCTGAAACTGTGAATTTACTCGACAGGGCAGTACTGCTCGCACATATACTCCGCTGGCGCCTGACCTGGGATCGCCGCGATACGGCCTATTTGCCTGCCGAGCCGTTGCCGGCGAAATTCAAATCGGCACGAGCGGCCGTCGACATGATTCCCGATGGTGCATGCGTGATCTCCTGTGGCATTTCCGGCAACGCACGCTGTTCGATTCTTTTCTGGGCCGTACGCGAACGTTTTGAGCAAAGTGGCCATCCGCGAGGGCTGACCTGGATTTCCGTGGGTGGTCAGGGCGGACGTGGTCGCGCACCCGGCACGGTGGAAGAAGTCGGACTGGATGGGTTGGTGACGACGTATATCGCCGGGCATACAGAAACGGCGAAGTCCATGCTGCGCCTGGCCGACGCCGGGCGGCTCGAGTTACACACATTACCGCAAGGTGAAATGATCCAGGTGATCGAGGCACAAGGGCGTGGTGAGCGGCAGGTGCGCAGCCGGACCGGTACTGGCTCGTTCCTGGATCCTCGCGTGGGCCATGGCTCGCCAGTGTCGCCGGCTGCGACCCTGCAATTTGCACACGCTGACGGCGATGACATTATCTACACCATGCCGGCAATCGATGTTGCATTGTTCAGCGCACCGTATGCTGATCGCGACGGCAACATCTATTTTCGGAATGCGGCGACAATCACAGAGAATGTCGAAGCGGCGCGTGCGGCACGCAAGAACCGTGGAGTCGTACTCGTATCGGTCGCCGGCCTGATTGATCATGACGAGACCGCGATCGGCTTGGCGGCGGACGAAGTCGATGCCATCGTCATCAATCCGCGCAATGAGCAAACCGGGTCGGTGGCGCAGAACAGGTACTGGGAGATGTTCACGGCGGGCGCGAACGTGGACGAGCAGGCAGCGGTTGAACGGCTCAGGTTCATCAACCAAACGCTCGGCATTACGCCGCGCCGCAGTCAACTGGACCACGCGTTGGCGCGGCTCGGGGCACAGACCTTCGCTGACAATGTGCCGGCCGGTGCCACTGTGAATATTGGCGTGGGCCTGGCCGAAGAAGTCTGCCATGTACTCTACGCAAGTCGTTTGCGTGAACAGATCATATTTACGACCGAGTCCGGGCCCTACGGCGGTCTGCCTGCACCGGGCATTTTCTTTGGTGCGGCCATCAACCCGCGGCGACTCGAATCATCGGCGTGGATGTTTGATCATTATCGCAAGCATCTCGATGCGGCAATGCTTGGCTTTCTGCAACTCGATTCGGCAGGTAACATCAATCTCTCCAAACGGGGGCCGCGCATGTTGGACTATGTCGGGCCGGGCGGTGCACCGAGCATCATCGAATCGGCAAAGACGGTATTGTTCATTGGCAAGTGGATGCAGGGTGCTGAAGTTCGCATCGTTGGTGAGCGGCTGCGACTCGAAAGACCCGGCAAGCCCAAGCTGCTCGAGCACGTCGACGAAGTGACGTTTAATGGTCGCGTGGGCCTGGAGCGTGGCAAAAGAATTTTCTATGTCACCGATCTTGCCGTGCTGGAGCTGACGGATGCAGGGCTCACGCTGCGTGCCGTGATGCCGGGCATCGATATTGAACGTGATCTGCTTGCCAACAGTCTTGCCCGTATCGTCGTACCGGACGATCCTGCGCCGATAACGGTGCCGGCATCGATTGTGACGGGCAGAGGTTTCGAACTTGATTGGGCGGAGAACAGCCTATGAACGGTGGTGAACGCATTGCGCGGGTATTGCGCGCCCAGGGCGTGGAGTTCCTGTTCACGCTGTG
>CALZHX010000229.1 GCA_945787435.1 uncultured Woeseiaceae bacterium | reverse complement strand
TCCCTGCCCAACAGGTAGAAATTCCAGGGCTCTGTGACGTGATGGTTCGGTGCCCAGGTCGCGGCTTCAACGGCTTCCGTGATAAGCCCATCGGGAACGGGTGTCTGCAAGAACAGGTTGATCGTGCGGCGACCATGCAGGACCTCGCCGAACTCGCGCAATTCCTGCGTCTCGTAACTCGGCGAATTTTTCATCAATTGCCCTGCCTTGCTCCGGTCGTCATACGCCTAAGCACGTCACTATCGCATTACGCAGCGCCATGTACTTCCTCCTTACCAGTGGATTCAGATTTTTGCTTGTAATTGCGGCCGAGATAGACACCGACCGCGGCCCACGCCACGGCGATTAGCGCGCCGACAATTGCCACGCCTCCCATACCCAGGTTAAGGCCCATCGTCAGCCCGGTAAACGACCACCCGGCAATTGTATCTCCGCCACGATAGACGACGATATCGATGACGGGCTTTGCCTTGAAGCGCTCTTCGCGGCTGACCAGCGTGTAAAGCATCTCGCGACCCGGCCGCGTTATTGAGTAATTGCCAGCCTTTAGTACGACCCAGGTCACAATGATGACAGCCAGGACCGGATTAGCCGCTACGACCAAGAACCCTACGGCAACGGCGACCGGAACGAGCGCAAGTGTCGTTGCCAGCCCGAATCTCGCCGCAATGCGTCCGGTCGCGAACATGGCTGTACCGATCGCCAGTAAATTGATCGTCAGGTTAATAGCGGCCCACATTTGTGTTCGCTCGTCACGCGTGAACGGTTCCATCAGGTTCTTGATTTCAAACCAGGCAAACGATCCGATGGACGTGTACAGAAATATGAAAAACGCGATACCAAGAAGGTAGGGGTTGCGCACGAAATCCCGGAATCCGGCGAAGGGGTTGCCGCTTACGATCGCCTCACTGTTTGTCTCGTCGCTGGCTGTGTGCATCCGAGTCGACTTCAGGCGATACAAGATCCCCACGATCGGAAAAATCGCCACGAGTATCACGGCAGCGATCAACATTAAATTTAAGTTGCCCACCAATTCGACAAGAATAAACGTCACCGACGATCCTGCGATGGTCCCTATGCTCGCGCCACTCGCGATAAATGCGAAAAGTCGTGGTGCCTGATGCTTCGTGAACAAGTCCGACATCAGGCTCCAGAACACGGACACGTGGAACAGTGAGAACACACTGATCCAGAGAAAAAAGGACTTATCGATCAAGCGGGTATCGTCAACAGCACTCGCGCCGACATAGAATAGAACGAACGAAATCGCGAAAAACGCATAGACGCCCGGAATCAGCACTTTAAGTCGCAGCCGCGACACGGCGAAACCATACAAGCTGACGGCCGCGATGCTGAAGAAGAAATTATAGGTCCACAGCCATGCCGTCTCGGCATCGCTCCAGTCCGGCGCCATGGCATCGCGAACAGGCTTCATGATGTTGTAGGCCAACATCAGCGAGAAAATGAAGAGGAACGACAATAGTGTCGCGGCAACCTCATTTGACTCGATCCTGGTCGCTTTGCTAAAGAGTGATTTCATAGCAGAGCAGAGCCTATCATTGGCATGCCCTTTACTGCACGATCTCCCGAACTACGGCTAACAGTTCATCAGCGGGCAGACGAACTTTATAATCGGGATTGGCGTAAGCGAATGCGATAACACCGTCCTGCCCAATGGCAAATACTGCCGGCACCGGCAGAACACCGTGGCGCATCATCGAAGAGTCGTCGATGTCCTGCCCCTTTTCATTGCGTCGATCGACCGTCCGTTGCGAGGCCTTGAACGCAATGCCAAGCGCGACTGCGGCCTGCACATCCGCATCCGACAGGATCGTGTAGTCAAGACCATCGATGTCATCCTGTGTTTCACGGCTCAGCGTGCTGTACAACAGATCCGGCCGATCACCACTCAGGAACAGCACATCGACACCGAGGGCATCTATGTCGGAGACGACATCCTTGAGCTCCGAAAGGTGCATGTTGCAGAACGGACACCAGCCGCCGCGAAACGTGATCAGCACCGCAGGCCGCTGCAGCTCACGTGGGTCGAATACGAAGGGCTTGTTCTCGACAGTCCGGACCTCGAACCGCGGCGCCACATCGCCAACGCCGAGCGGTTGCACCAGACCGGCTGTCTCCGCAATCGGCACGTCTGCGTGCCCATAGCGCATGGACATGCTGCAGGTCAGGCTCATCAGGAGGACAACAGACAGCGCACCAAGCACCGTCGAGCGGGGATTTATAGCCTTAATAACGGACGTCAACATCGCGACTTTCTCCAAAAGCAGTCTGCCTATCAGACCGTCGGGGAAGGCCGAATGTTACATCGCTTTTTCGAGCAGGTCCGCGCTGTGAATATCCGTGACGCCACGGCAGCGGGCCTTGGCACGGTACATGGCCTGGTCTGCCTCACGCATCAGGCCCGTCAGGGTATTGGCGTTCTTCGGATACAGGGCGAGACCGATACTGGCCGCGCAGTCCAGTTTGAACTCACCGATAACATAGGGCTCTTCGAGCACCGTGGTCACTCGCTTGGCCAGCGTATCCGCGATCTCAGCAGTAACGTCAGGGACCAGTACCACGAATTCGTCGCCGCCTGGCCGGCCAATAATGTCGCAGGAACGCAAGCTCTTGCGTAGCCGTTTTGCAGCAATCGTCAACAGCTGGTCACCGATTTCGTGACCATGGTTGTCGTTGATGATCTTGAAGTCGTTGAGGTCGATGAACAGCAGAGCACCTGTCGCATCATCAGGGCTATCGGTCAAACGCTGCGAAGCGTCGCGCTCGAAGCCGCGCCGGTTCAGCACGGCCGTCAACGGATCCGACAGAGCGATCGACTCCATGTGGCGCTCCTTGACCTTGCCGTCCGTAATGTCGACAAGTGTGAGAGCGATGTCGGTCCCAAACGGTTCGCAGATCATGCGTAGCCACTTGTTCGAGCCACCGGACTTGTGGTGAACCTCGGTATCGATCTTCCCGCCTGAGTCGGTTGCGCGTCGGAAGTTCTCTACCATCGCATCCAGTTCATCGGGCTCCATGGCATTGCACGCCATCGCGACGATCTCTTCTCCGGTGCAATCGACCAGGTCCTCACGGTCAGCATGGAGGAACTTGCCGGCCATCGCATTGGCGAAGATGCAACACAACTTCCGGAAGTCTCCGCCATCTTCATGTATCCAACGCAAGCGAACAATGCCATTTACTGAATGGTCGATGAGCGTCCGCAATAATTTTTCGCTGGCACGGATTTCGGCCTGAGCGTGCTCGACATCGCTGACGTCGCGAAACATGAGTACTGTCCCGTCGCAGAGCGAAACCTTGTCAGATGACATCGGCGAAGCCTGCACGTGCAGGAATCGTCCGGTGTTGGTCATCATCTTCCTGGGCTGGCCCGATTCAAGCGCCTCGAAAACCTCGGGCGATTCCTCACCAAAATAACGATTGAGCGGCTCGAGCAGGGCCGATGTTTCAGTTACGTCCAGCAAAGACTCGGCGCCTTGGTTCAGGCCGATAATTCGTCCCTGGTCATCAACAACGACGACCGGGTCCTGCATATTCTGGAAAACGGTCTCGTACGCCAGCGGCGTATATTCGACGATCCGTTCACCGAGTATGAGCCAGGCGTAGATCGGCAACATCGCGGTAAAGACGAAGGGCACGAAGGAAACTGTATTCGGGCCGACGCCAAGATCATATGCAAGTGTCGCGGTCACCGGTGCGATGCAGGCGGCAATAAGCAAGAACAGACCACGCCGGTGCGCGCGTGCGACACCCGTGCTGTGCGCAAGCAAAGTGAATATCGCAGAACCGAGTACGATGTAGCTATACGGTGCGTGCGCATACAGGAACCACGGTCCCCATTCGACGGGCCGCGTCAGGAACTGCCCGGTATCATTCGCGATAGGCAGATACCACATGAATTCATGGAAATAATTGGTCGCCGCGAGCGTGATCGATACGAACGGGATGGTCAGCAGCAGCGTAATGCGGTGTAACGAAGTGCTGCGACCCGTGTACTCGCGGAAGCAAAAGTAGGCCGCGATCGGGAGCAGCGCCGTCCCGACGAAGTGCATCGTGCGGCCGATTGAGAAGACGTAGAACGAAGGTGCGATGATCTCAATTGCACCGCCGACCACCCAGGCACTAATGACCAGCAACAGCAATCCGATGGGCATCGTGCCCACCTCCCGTTTCGCCATTACAAGGCGCATCCCGAGCGCGAGATAACACGCCGCGCTGCACGTCAGAAGCACTGAAATGGCGAAATTGAAGCTCATGGATCCCTGTCTGGTTTAAGAGACTGAAGCCAATGTTATGTCGCCAAACCGCTGATTACCGGGAACTAATCCACATCTTTTGTGACCACCGTGAACCACTCATGGTCAATATTTCACAAGATGGAAACAAAAGTGTCGGGGAGACCCTTTGAGCTGCCAATTAAGGTGTTGATTTAAAAGGGTTTTATTAAGTCGAGAACGCGGTCCGCAAAATCCTGCCGTGAAATCCGATTGATATGCCGCAAAAAGCGCTCGGAGCTCTGCTCTCGCAGCGCCTTCCTGAGGTAGGCATCCTCCTCCGAGCGGGCCGATTTGCGCCAATACAAGATCGTAATTGTCGTGGCGAGGCGCATGCGGATCAGGTCGAATAGCAACTCACGCTCCCGTTCCTCGAGCGGCACGATGCTGTTGAAGCCTGCGATCAACGCCCGTGTCGCCGCCAGCGTGTCGTCATCTGTCGAGCGCAGATACGCGGCCGCGATTGCGACGTCGACGATAAGCGGCGCACGCAGCATATCGCCGAAGTCGATGACGCCCGCGACGGTGGCGGGCTCCGTATCCGTTATCAGGATATTTCCTGGGTTCAGATCGTTATGGATCACCTGGCTCCGCAATTCAGGAAAAAATGGCGCAGCCCGCTTTTCGAAATCATCGAGGCACGCATTCACCATCGCCTGCAGTTCGGGATCCGAAACGTGCGCCATCAATTCGCGCAGCTCGCTCGCTCGTTGCATGTCCCAAAGCAGGACTTGTGATTCTCCCGCGTGCGAAAAATCACTGAGCGCCCTGTCGAGTTCTGCAAGGCACTGGCCTAAAGCGTAAGCAAGTTCCGGCCCAGGCGCGGTTTCTTCAACCGGACGCCCCGGAACGTAGCTGACGACCCGCAGGACATTGCTCGCGTCCGCAGTCCCGATATTCGATGACGTCTCCCCCGATCGCGTTCGAACCAGTTTCGGCACAGCGACCGTGCAAGCCGATGCTTCCAGGTGCAACAGCGCCTGGATCTGGAAGTCGGTAATCTGCGCGGGCTCCGCAGCGTTCGCAATCTTCACGACGAACTGTCGCCCGTTGGTGGCATCCAGGCGAAAATTCAGGTCCCGTTCGCTGACAAGTGGCGTCAATTTGCCCTGCAATCCGAACTCCCGGATCAGGAGGTCCAGAACCTCGATTTCGGGCGCATCAGGGGGTGGCACGGCGATGGTGTCCAGAGAACTTCGTGATTCCGTCATTTTTCTTTTTAAAACAGTTAATTAGCTATGCAATAATGCCGCGCCAGCGCGCGGCCCGCAATCGCATCCCGAATATTAATTGACCGGCCGTGGTCCTGATTTCTCAGAAATGACGAGTAGTTCCGGCGCTGTTTCAACATAATCGGTCATAGTTCATCTGTTATGAACCGTCTCGCCCGCATTGTTCGCTCGGCGACGCCTTCGACTGCCGTACAGTTTCAGAAAAAAGCTTACGGCAAATCGGGTGTCGAGCGTTTCCTGCGCGATGTTATCGCGATGGCAAACGCGTCTGTCGAGGGCACGCGCTACATCATTACGGGCACCGATTTCGACAAGAAAGACCGTAAGCGGATGTACGGCGTCGATCGCGCCGATTTCTCGGGCAAACCCGCTTACCAATCGCTGGCGAACGATCACATCGAGCCACCGATTCGCATTCGTTATCAGCCTGTGACGGTAGAGGGCGAGCGCGTCGGCGTGTTCGAAATTGGTGACTGCCAGGATCGCCCCTACATGATGCGTGTCGACTACTCCGAGACATTGCGCCGCGGTGACGCCTATGCCCGCATCAATAACGGGGCCGTGAAGCTGGGCCGTCGACAATTGCAGTCCCTGTTCGAGAGGAAGTTCCAGGACTCGGTGTCCGCCGCCAACGTCGAAATTGGTTTCCCGGGCGACATTATTCACAAGGAACTCAAAGTTGCCACACGCAGCTTTGTCGAGCTTCCTTCCATGGTCGCGGGCGCGAAACTTCACGAACTAATCGAAGCAAAGCAACGTGTGCACGCATCCGCGTCAAATACGATCGTCGCGCGCCTGACACACGCCCGGCTGTTCGGCACTGACAGTCCATACGAAGAGCGCTCCACAGATGAAATCATTCACGAGATGCAGAAACTCGAACGACGCTACAAGCACCAGGACGACCATTTTCTGTTCGAAGAAAATGTAACGCCGATTCAGATAGTGCTCCTTAATCAGGGCGACGAAGAAATACACGATGCATCTCTTGCGCTCGTCATGCCGAATCACGACGCATTACATGTCGCGACTCAGCTGCCACGAATACCACGTGACGAAAAATTCATCGAAAGAACTCCGGCCGAGCAAGCGGGATACCCGTCTGTCAGCTTGCATGACGACTCCATACACATCTCAGTCAAGCTTGGCGATATTCAGCCCGGCGAACCGGTCGACGTATTCGAGCTGCCGTTGAGAATCTGTGTCGGCGATGAGCTCAAAGACCGACGGCTTGGAATTCAGTACTCGCTGTTCGCACAAAACCTGCGCACGCCGGCGAAAGGCAAAATCAGGCTGTTATTTTAGCGGACGGCTGCGGGTGGGATGTTGGTCACCGTAAGTAAAGCGCAGCGACAAAATCGCAGGGAGCGATTTTGGACACACCTAGTGTGCCCGTAGGGACGGCAACAGAATGTTGTCGGTCCACCGAGCCATGAAGGTGAGCAACATGCCAGCTGCAGTCGTCCATACCACCTAAAGCCACTTGTCGGTCGCTGGTGCCGAATAGGTGTCGAATTGACGTAACAGCCCTGCGGGATTGTCATCGGCGAGAAGCATCGCGCGATTTTCAGCCTTGAGAAAACCTTCGTCCTGCATGTGATCGAGGAACCCGAGCAGCTTGTCAAAATAGCCGTTTACATTAAGCAGGCCACATGGCTTCTCGTGAAATCGCAGTTGACCCCAGGTCACGATTTCGACAAGTTCCTCCAGAGTGCCAAAACCACCGGGCAATGCGATGAATCCATCGGACAACGCCGCCATCATTGACTTTCGTTCGTGCATTGACGCGACGACGTGCAGCTTGGTCAGCCCGGTGTGTGCGATTTCTTTTTCTTCGAGCATTTTGGGAATGACGCCATGCACTGCGCCGTCGTGCTCGAGTACCGCGTCTGCAAGAATGCCCATGGTGCCCTTGGCGGCGCCGCCATAGACCAGCTCTATGTTGTTTTGAACAAGCACGTTGGCGAGGCCGTGAGCCGCGCGCTTGTAGATGTCATCTTTGCCCGAGCTCGAGCCGCAATACACGCAGATTCTTTGCAACATCGCTTCGTACTCAGGCGGATTCGCGTCGTTCCTTGGCGCTCTCGATAATGGCAGCGATCTCCGGACGCTCCTGTCGCAGTTCCTCGGGGTCCAGCGCATCCAGTTCGTGCGGAAAGACAAGCCACTCAGCCGTTTCGTGAATGAAATAGTCCGGTTTGATTTCCGTCTCATTGCGCTCGGGCTTGTACCACGGGACCGCGATACGAATATCCTCCGGCGTGTTGCCGCGTGCGCGATTTGCCAGCTCATCAATGACAGCTTTGATCGTATTGCCGGTGTCGAATACATCATCCACGATCAGTACCCGGTCATCGTGGCAGATCTTCTTTATGATGTAATTGAGTCCGTGCACCGCGACCGCGCCACGCTGATCGACGCCGATGTACGACGACGTGCGAATGGCGATGTGGTCAGACTCAAGCCCGCAGTAAGCCAAGATTTCCTGGACAGCCATGCCGACCGGCGTCCCACCGCGCCATATCGCTATGATCATCGTCGGTTTGAAGCCGTCTTCGAGCACGCGAAGGCCGAGCCGGAATGAGTCGTGGAGCAGGTCCTGCGCCGATAGTACGATCTTGTCCATTATTGTTGTTGTGTCGCTATAATGCCTGTCCAGATTCTACCGCACCGCAGCCTCGGAATAAGCAATGACCAAAAAATTCATCGCCGCGGATGATTTTCTCAAGGACTCCTTCCAGCTCGCCGCCACGATTTCGGAGGCTGGCTTCGAGCCCGACTTTCTCGTTGGCTTGTGGCGCGGCGGAAGCGCCGTCGGCATCGCCGTGCAGGAAGGCCTCGACTTTCTCGGCGTCAAGACCGACCACATCGCCATTCGCACGTCTTACCGTGGCGCACCGAGCTACGACGAGATGGTCAGCAAAGCCGAGTCCATTCGTGTGCACGGTCTGCAGTACCTGCTCGAGAACCTGTGTTCACACCACTCGATGCTCATTGTCGATGATGTGTACAGCACCGGTTCAAGTGTCCAGGCCGTGATCGACCAGCTGGCGCGCAAGACACGCCGCAATCTTCCGCACGACATTCGCATTGCGACGGTCTGGTACCGGCCAGGCAAGAATACGTTGCGTGTACCCGACTATTTTGTTCACGAAACCGACGACTGGCTGGTGCTCCCGTACGAACTGTCGGGCTTGTCGGTTAACGAGTTGCGCGAAAACCGGCCGGAACTCGGATCTATCATCGATCGCCTCGAACCAATTCTGGAAGACTAGCGGCGAGCGCCCTGCAAAAAGGTCGCCGCGATGTGTCGGTCGTCGCCGAGGAAGATCAGCGCAAATAACAGCTCATCGAGCGATGTGGCCGATTCTGCGCGACGCGCGGACATGGCCGATCCCGCCGCGTCCAGCACGATGAAATCGGCTTCTTTGCCAGGCATGAAGTTTCCAATGTGCTCGTCGAGATAAAGCGCCTCGGCCGCGCCAAGTGTTGCCAGGTAGAATGCGCGGCTCGCTGGCAAAGACTGGCCCTGCAAGTGCAAGATCTTGTAGCCCTCGCTCATCGTCCGCAGCATTGACATGCTCGTGCCACCACCGACATCGGTCGCCAGCCCGACACGTATACCGGCATCGGTCATTGCATCCAGATCGAACAAACCACTGCCAAGGAACAGGTTTGACGTC
>CALZHX010000228.1 GCA_945787435.1 uncultured Woeseiaceae bacterium | reverse complement strand
GAGTCATTGCCCGGCTTTTATGTTGCGACAGGATTCAGTGGTCACGGCTTCGGCATCGGTCCGGGTGCAGGCAAGGCCATAGCAGGCATGTTGACCGACACCGACTCCGGTATTCCTTTAGATGAGTTTCGACTCAGCCGTTTTTCCGATGGCACCAAGCTCGAACTTCAATCGTCGGTGTAACCATGTACCCAGACAGTTATTACGTTGCAACCGCCGTCGGAATTACCGAGCACCCGACACTACAAGGCGCGGAGCGTGCTGACGTGTGCGTCATCGGTGGCGGTTTCACGGGGCTTTCTGCCGCACTTAACCTCGCGGAACAGGGTCTCGACGTCGTCTTGCTTGAGGCCGAGCGCATTGGCTTCGGCGCATCGGGAAGAAATGGCGGCCTGATTGGTAGTGGTCAACGCAAAGACGCACTCGAGATGGAAGCGCAATTCGGCTTCGAACGCTCAAAACAATTCTGGGACCTCGCCGAAGCGGCGAAGGCGGAGATCCGTATGCGCGTCGCCCGGCATGATATTGAGTGTGACCTGCAGTACGGGCAACTGGAGGGTGTGCACAAAAAGAGCTATGTCGGCCATGCTGCCAGGTACGCCGAAGCCCTGGAGACGCGCTATGACTATCCTCATGCGCGCGCGCTGAATCGCGAAGAAACGCGCGCCATCGTCGACACCGATGGATTTTTTGAGGGCCTGCTCGATACCCAGGCCATGTCCGTGCATCCGCTGAACTATGCACTCGGGCTCGCACGGGCTGCGTGCGAGGCGGGCGTGCGTATTTTCGAGAACTCTCGTGTGACCGACTACACCAGGACTGATCCGGCAAAAGTGTCGACAGAGGCTGGGCATGTTGACGCATCTTTCATCGTTCTGGGCTGCAACGGGTATCTTGGCAAACTCGAACCGCGCGTCGCCGGCAAGATCATGCCGATTAATAACTTTATGATTGCGACAGAGCCCCTGGGTGAAGAGAGCGCCCGCAAACTCATAGCGGATAGAAATTGTGTCCACGACACACGTTTCGTCGTCGATTACTTCCGCACGTCTGCTGACAACCGCCTGTTGTTCGGTGGTGGTGAGAACTACCGCAGCGGATTTCCGAAGGACATCGCTGCGTTCGTAAGACCCTACATGCTCAAATTGTTCCCGCAGCTCGACTACGCTCGTATTGACTACGCGTGGGGGGGCACGTTGTCAGTAACGGTGAAACGCATGCCACAAGTCGGGCGACTGAAGCCGAACCTGTTTTTCGCGCACGGCTACTCAGGGCACGGGGTCTCGATTGCAAATCTCGCAGGCAAGGTTCTTGCGGAGGCCATTGGCGGAACCGCGAATCGTTTCGACGTCATGTCGAGCATCAAGGCTGTACCGTTCCCCGGCGGCACATTGCTGCGCTATCCAGGCATGGTACTCGGTATGTTGTATTACTCGCTCAAGGACAGGATCTAGTCAGACGGCATTACATCCGGATAGGTCTTCGCGAGCATATACTCAGCGGCCATTTCGACGATGGCGTCGTCCAGTGTTTCTTCGCCACCCTTGGCCGGCATGGTCATGTAGCCACTTTTCGCATGCTCAAAGAGCACAGCTTCCCAGAGCCACGAGCGACCGGTCCAGGTATCGCGATCACCGGTTCTGGGCGCGCCATCCACACCTTCGTCATGACACTCCGCACAGACTTTTTCGTACGCCTGTTTGCCACTCAGCTGCATAGTGTCTTCTGCCGGCGCTGGGGGCACGACCTGGCTCGTTGCCGGTGCTTCAGAATCAGTCGCCTGACCGCACGCGGCCAGAATCATGGCTATGGCAAATGGGGCGAGAATTCGAAACATTGGACCACCTCCCGGGCCTCCAGTATGTTACCTGCACGCCGTTTTATGCAATTGTGGATGCTGCCTACCGCGCGCAGCTCCTGGAGACCTTAAGAAGTGCCAACAGACTCAAATACGCAAATCCGCCTGGCCAGCCGCCCATCCGGGTGGGTTGAGGCAGAAAATTTCCAAGTGACGGAAGAAGCCATTGGGAAACCTGCCGATGGCGAAGTGCTGGTCCGCAACATCTTCATGTCGGTCGATCCGTACATGCGCGGCCGCATGAATGACGTGAAATCGTACATCCCTCCTTTCCAGGTCGGGGAGGTGCTGCAGGCTGGTGTTGTCGGGCAGGTTGTTGAAAGCAGGTTCGACGGCATTGCGGAAGGTGATTTCGTAATGGGCATGCTTGGCTGGGAGAACTACTCGGTTAGCGACGGCAGACTACTTCGAAAAATTCCGGCGGGTCCGGTGCCACTGTCTTACCACCTCGGCATCCTGGGCATGCCCGGTATGACAGCTTACGTTGGCCTGATCAAAATCGCGGAGGCAAAGGCTGGCGACAATGTATTTGTCACAGCAGCATCCGGCGCCGTGGGCAGTGTGGTGGGTCAGCTCGCAAAGATACACGGATGCAGAGTAGCGGGCAGCGCAGGCTCTGATGAAAAGGTTGCGTCACTGACTGAGGAGTTCGGTTATGACGTTGCTTTCAACTACAAGACGAGCGCATCACTTGCGGACAGTGTCAGGGAGGCCTGCCCGGAGGGTGTCGATGTATTGTTCGAGAATGTCGGTGGCGAGATTCTCGAGGCCGTACTTTGGAACATGCGCGATTATGGTCGTATCGCGTTGTGCGGAATGATTGCCGATTACAATCTCGAGGAACCGCAACCGGGACCGCGCGGCATGATGCTAATCGTAGGTCGGCGCCTCAGGTTGCAGGGCTTCATAGTCACTGATCATCCCGAGGCCTGCGAGGAGTATGTCCGCAAGGCCATCGCCTGGATACAGGAGGGAAAACTCACCTATCGCGAGTCGATTTCCGAAGGCGTCGAAAACGCGCCGCGGGCGTTTATTGACCTGCTAAAAGGTCGCAACACCGGCAAACAGATTGTGCAATTGTCAGACGCGAGTTAGGCAACCTCGAATAGCGATGCGGCACCCTGGCCGCCGCCAACGCACATCGTGCACACAACGTATTTCGCGCCGCGGCGTTTGCCTTCGATCAGGGCGTGACCGACCATGCGGGCACCCGACATGCCATAAGGGTGGCCGATCGAGATAGCACCGCCGTCAACATTGAGAATGTCATTCGGGATGCCGAGTTTGTCGCGGCAGTAGATGACCTGCACGGCGAACGCCTCGTTGAGTTCCCAGAGATCAATATCATCCATGGTAAGACCGTTGCGCTCGAGAAGCTTCGGCACAGCAAATACCGGTCCAATACCCATCTCGTCCGGCTCGCAGCCTGAGACGGCCGTGCCGCGATAGATGCCGAGCGGCTCAAGGCCGCGTTTTTCAGCGAGCGACGCCTCCATGATGACTGCGGCGGAGGCACCGTCCGATAGCTGGCTGGCGTTACCCGCTGTGATAAATCCATCTTCACGCACGGGTTTGAGGCCAGCCAGACCTTCGAGCGTCGTGGTTGGTCGGTTACCCTCATCTTTTTCCAGCGTGACATCTTTGAAGGAAATTTCTTTCGTTTCCTTATCCATGATCCCCATGTTGGATGGCAAAGGCACGATCTCGTCATCGAACTTGCCAGCCTCCTGCCCTGCAGCTGTTCGTTGCTGGCTCTGCAGCGCGTATTCGTCCTGAGCATCGCGGCTGATCGAATATCGATCGGCAACGACTTCGGCGGTGTCGATCATCGCCATGTAAATGTGTTCATGCAGCGCGAGCAGCCGCGGGTCACTCCCTCGATACAGGTTCATATGTTCGTTTTGCACGAGGCTGACCGACTCAAGACCACCACCGACCATGATGTCGACGCCGTCACTGACAATCGTCTTCGCCGCAAGCGCAATCGCCATCATTCCTGACGAACACTGCCGGTCAACCGTGATGCCTGCTGTCGTTACCGGCAGGCCGCCGGCGAGTGCGGCCAGACGCGCGATATTGCGTCCCTGCGATCCTTGCGGCAGCGCGCAGCCCATCATTACATCCTCGACATCGCCGGGCTCAATTCCGGCGCGTTCGACAGCGTGCCGGATGGCATGTCCGCCCAGCGTCGGTGCTTCTGTGTTGTTGAATACGCCACGATAGGCCTTGCCGATCGGCGTGCGCGCGGTCGAGACGATGACGGCTTCTCTCATTGCAGATCCTCAGATTCGGATATGATCGGGCGATGACAGTAACACCGAAACGAGCAACCACGAAGGGCCTTGTGGCAATTCTTCTGTCCGTGCTCGCGGCCGCGGTCGTCGTAGACATGGCCAGGGTCGATATGACTCAAACAGAAACTGTGCCGCCATTGCCGGAACCGGTCACCAATAACGCAGTCGTTTCTTTGACAGCGCAGGGTCGTGAGTTTCTGATCAGCTTTGCCGGCCTCGGCCCCGGCGAAGATCACGATGACGTTCACGCCAGGACGTTTGTATTTGATAGCGCTGACGAGCAGTGGCGCGAGGTTGCACCAGTGCCAGGCGGGGTTGGTCGTTTGGCGGCGACCGCGGTTGCTGTCGGTGAGCTGGCCTATGTCTTTGGTGGCTACACGGTCGCAGAAGACGGAACGGAAGTGTCTACGCGCTGGGTCCACGCCTTTGACCCGCTCAGCGGCGAATTCACAGAGCGCGCCTCGATGCCGGTCCCTGTCGACGACGCCATCGCTGTCGTGTACCAGGATCAGTACATTTACCTGGTCAGTGGTTGGCACGATTTCGGCAACGTGAATCTCGTCCAACAATATAACGTGATCGCAGACACCTGGTCACAGGCCACACCGACACCGGGGCGGGCAGTGTTCGGCCACGCGGGCGGCATCGTTGGTGACACGATTGTCTATTGCGATGGCGTGGCTGTCGAGCCGCACGAGAACAGGCGCCGCGATTTCGTCGCGAACCCGGAGTGTTTCGTTGGCCGCATCGATGACGAGGAATCGCGACGCATCGACTGGCGCGAAATCAAACCGCATCCCGGCAAACCGCGATATCGTATGGCTGCTGCCGGTTCGATCGAAGACGGCGGTGTGATCTTCATTGGCGGTAGCGAGAACCCCTACAACTATGACGGGGTGGGCTATGACGGCGTTGCATCACGACCTGCGAAAGATGCGCTGATATACAAGGTCGAGAACGGCTCCTGGCAGCAAATCGATGTGAGCGGGCCGGCGACGATGGATCATCGTGGCCTCGTCTTTTTCGAGGGTGGCTGGGTCACGATTGGTGGCATGGTCGACGACCAGCAGGTCAGCGACGACGTAAACACCTACACGTTCGACTAGCCCGCATCCTGTGCAGCTATTGATTCGAGTATCTGCTCGACCTGTGGCTTCGGTTTGGGCGCTGCTTTTCCCAGGCAATGCTTGTCGCGCGGACAGCTTGAGCTTCGTGGACAGATAATCGTCGCGTCCTTTTGAGCGCCATCGGCAATCCAGCCGATGTTGAGAATCTTGCTAATGCTCTCGAGCTGCTTGCGGGCTTCGACCGGGATAGCGCCAGAGCCGCCGTCCTGGTTGCAGCTTTTCTCGATGGCCTCGATCGTATCCATAGGGTCGACGTTCTGCGCTGCGAGCGCAGGTGCCAGGTCGACGCCAGCGCACAACACGTGAGGATTACCGGCGGCGTCCTTGCTGCGAAGCGACTGACAACAATAGAGGCGCTTGTCGTCCCCTGCGCGTAATACTGAAATTTGCGACGATGGTTTCGTCGAGCGCGTGTTGAGCATTCTGAATACCGCCCAGTGCTGGCAGGGGTCGGAAATCATGGTCATGTTGCCCCAAGGCAAGGGTATGCCGTTGCCACGATAGACCGCACGCAGGTTGCCTGGTGGGTAGGCATCGAAATAATGCCAGTGCTGATAGGGGCTGACACTCGACATGCGGCGCATGACCAACGTTGTTGTCAGGTCAATGTTGTCGCCGGCATTTATCGCATAGGCGTGCTTCGCGAGGAACTGGCGAAACGGCGTCTTTGGCGCAAGCAATGCGGCGGCGAAATAGCTGCACTCGAAGTCGCGCCACGCGTACAGAATGTCCTTTGCGTCGACATTGGGTCCCTCCGCATCATGACGGCGGCCCGGGACCAGTCCGCCGGAGATCTGTGGCGCCCTTGCACCGTCCCCATCGTGCAAGACCACGTGCGCAATGTGATTGGCCAGATCGTACTTGAGGCGCGCGGGCGTCCGCTCGATCGCCTTGTTAAGGTAGATCTTGTTGGGCGCGTCAAAGAAAGATCGCACGGCCTTCTTCAACGAGAGATCCTGGAGACTGCGATCATTCGCGGGCTGTTGCTCGAACCAGTGGATTTCGAGTCCGATGCGTGCGGCGATATCGAACATATCGTCTACATCCATCGTAAACTGTTTCTTGCCGACGCTCTCTGCGGCGCGCTCGAGATCGGGAAAACGATTCTGACTCGATTCCTGGTGTGCGCGTATCAGCAGGTGTGCGAATTGCCGGCCCGTCGTTCCGGTTTGTGAAAGTAGCTCCGGTATGGCGATCTGCAGCAGATTCTCCGAAAACAG
>CALZHX010000227.1 GCA_945787435.1 uncultured Woeseiaceae bacterium | reverse complement strand
CGGCGTCAGCTGCAACGTCGCTCAGTTCGTTGAGAAATCCCCCGAGTTCGCTTTGCAGACCGTGTTCTCTCGCCAACATGCCATCGATGGCGTTCAGCGCCATTCGCAGGAACAGCCATATCGGTATCAGCAGTGCCGCCCAGCGAGTTGCCGGGTTGAGGGCGAACAAGACGCCGACAATGATCGAGATCAGCAGCGCGACCACAGTGACCTGGTTGGCAGTGACTCCGGCGTTGGCAAGCGCGCGACAGCCAGGGCGCAGCAAGTTCTGGAATGCGGGTTTCAAATCATAAATTGTCATTGTGGGCTTCTCCCCAACTCGGCGACTGCATCCTGCAGGTCCGCGCATATTGCGATAACGGATTCGGATGACTTTCCGAGATGTGAGTAACGTTTCGGCTTACCGATGCGCAAACTCAATTTGCGTGGCCTTGGAAAGGCCTTTCCTTTTGGCCAGGCCGTCGTGCCGCCGTCGAGATAGCAAGGAACGACAGGCAGGTCCGTGCCAACCACAAGGCGTCCGATTCCGGAACGGAAGCGGCCCATTTCGCCCGTTGTGGTGCGGGTTCCCTCGGGGAAGATGATCAGCACATTGCCCTCGTTCTTTAGCAATTCGGAGCACACGGTCAGGCTTTCGGCACCCTTGACCTTGCGATCGAATGGCAAGGCATTAATTAAAATGGCCGAAACAGCACTGCGCGGAAGGCTCGAGAAAAAATAGTCTGCGGCCGCCGCGGGAAAGGTCCGATGAATTTGCCGCAGTGGTACCGAACACAGCATGCACAACGTGTCGAGGTGACTCGTGTGATTGCACACCAGGATGTAGGAGCCGGTTGCGGGAAGATTGGACCGGCCGTCGATGCGCATGCGATGGTAGACGCGCATCCAGCCACGCAACAATATCGCCGCGATGGAGCGAATCGCATACATGAACATGTACGGTTGGCGAGGAAAGTTCCGCAAATGCTCCGACATCGTTTCATCGATATCAGGCGACGGTTGATATTCCCATTCGGTCACGAAACAGGTACCTCACGAATTCCATGAATCCAGCGGATGGCGTGAAAAAATATTGGCGCGACAAAAATCATGCTGTCGACCCTGTCCAGTATCCCGCCATGACCCTTGATCACAGCACCCATATCCTTGATGCCGATATCGCGCTTGATGTAGCTGATAACGAGGTCACCGAGCTGGCCGCCAACACCAACGATTAAACCCGTAGCCACCAGGTGCCAGGGTTCGAAGTGAGGGAACGAGAACCAGAGCAGCCAGGGAATGCCCAGCGATATAATGATCGCGCCCACAGATCCTTCAATCGTCTTGTTCGGGCTAATTTTCTCCAGTAGCTTGTGTTTGCCGAACAATTTCCCGCACGTGAAGGCTGCGATGTCGTTAATCTCCACCGCAAAAATCAGGTAGAGGATGTAACCGTAGGCGTACGTGGTATTAGCCAGAAAGCCGAGATGGCTGAACATCCAGCCGAAATACATGAACCCGACAATTGCCAGCGCAATCTGCTGCAATTGGCCCTGGGCACGATTTCGGAAGATGGGCACGAGCAGTATCGCGCCGATAACAAAGGCCGGCAGCGCCATAAAGAATCCGTACCAGCCCTCATAGCCCAGGCGAGGATCCGGGACATACGATGCGACGCCGAGCAGGACTATGCCAAGATAGACAAGACCTGTCATCCACCAATCGTTGTAGAGTCCTGTGGCACGCGCAAACTCCTTGAAACCGAATATTGCGAGTAGCGCGACGCCGGCAATTATTGCGGTGCGACCCAGGAATATCGTGCCTATGACAATCGGCACCATGACGAGCCAGCCACGGTAAGTGTTCCAGACACCGGACACGTTTTTTCCGGACACACGAAGTATCGTGATCATCACACCTGCGAACACCAGCAGGCCACCAATGATCTTGAGGTAGGTCAGAAAAACTTCGCTTTGTAACGCCGCTTCGTATGTCATTTCCTATTTCCCCATCAGGTACATGCCACCAACGAGCAACGCCATGCCTGCGATATTTAAAACCTTGATCGGGGTTCCGTAGGCATACAAAGCGATCAGCGCCGCCCAGATAAACGTGGACGCGTAAATCGGGTACAGGACAGTGAGAGAGCCGCCTTTCTTGAACGCGGCTACAAACAAAACCATGACAGCGATGTAGCAGACCACGCCCGCCAGCAGGCGTGGGTTGATGATGTAGCTGCTAATTGTGCCGCTCGCGGCATCGGCGCCAGATTTGTACAAGTACTGGCCCAGCGCACCAAATAAGGCTGCAGCGAGAAACATGACAATCGACATAACGGGTGTAGTCATTTCTTTGCACCTGTGACCGAACTCACCGTGAGCTTAAATAGTCTCCCGGGCAAACGCGAGAATCCTGATGAAAACCTGACGATTTGCCGATGATCCGCATTGTGGGTAGGGTCGGAGACGCTATGAAGTATCTTCTTATGGTCAGCCTGGTCTTACTTGGTGCGTGCGGCGGCAGCGGTGGTGG
>CALZHX010000226.1 GCA_945787435.1 uncultured Woeseiaceae bacterium | reverse complement strand
GATTAGAGGGACCCGGCAGTTCTCACGCACAATTCGCAGTTGCTCATTGTCGTAACCTTTGCGCACGCCGTCCTGGTTCATGCAATTGAGCACAACTTCACCGATGCCGCGTTCCTGCGCCTCACGTATCCAGGCAACGGTGTCGAGTTGTGCGGCTACTGTCTTGTCAGGATCACCTGTGTACTGGTACACACTGTAACGACCATCTGACTCACGGCTATCGACCCCGAGAACCACGCATTGGGAGCCGAAGCGCCGGGCCAGGTCGTTGATCAGCGAGGGTGACTCGAGAGCCGGGGAGTTGATTGAAATTTTGTCCGCGCCTTTGTTTAGAACCTGCTCGGCATCGGCGACGTTACGTATGCCGCCTGCCACGCAAAACGGAATGTTGATGACTGCAGCAACCCGGTCGACCCAGCCACGATCGACCGTCCTTCCGTCAGGGCTAGCCGTGATGTCGTAGAAGACAAGTTCATCGGCACCTTCCTCACAGTAGCGCTCGGCGAGCTCGACGATATCGCCGACGACCTGGTGGTCGCGAAACTGTACGCCCTTGACGACAACGCCATCACGCACGTCCAAGCAGGGGATTATACGTTTTGCCGGAATGACACAAGCTCCTCAGCAGTAATCGTGCCGTCCAGCAATGCGCGCCCTGTTATCGCGGCGGGTACCCCCTGGTCGCGCAACATCTCGAGATCGCGGATATCACGCACGCCTCCGGAGGCCAGCAACTGCAGTTCGGGAAAGCGCCCGAGAATATACTCGTAGAGCTCATAATTCGGCCCGGCCATGGCGCCATCGCGGCTGACATCAGTACATAGCACGTGACGAAGCCCAAGGCCGGCATAATCTTCAATGCATTCAAAGACCGATGTGTTGCTCGGTGCTGTCCAGCCATGCGTTGTAATTAACGGAACGCCGCCGCCATCAATGTTTACGTCCAGCGCCAGGACGATATGGTCGCCACCAAACTGAACAAGCCACGATTTGACCGCATCCGGCTCTGTAATCGCAAGGCTGCCAATTACGCAGCGCGTAACGCCGCTGTCCAGCCACGCCTGCACGGTTGCTTTGTCACGAATGCCACCGCCAACCTGCACGGACATGTCGGTTTTCGCGGCGATGCTTGCGATGATACCCCGGTTCTGCTGCGCCCCGGTCCTTGCGCCATCAAGGTCAAAGATATGGAGGTCTGTTGCCGAGAAAGACGCGAAACGCTCCGAAACTGCAATTGGGTCGTCGCTGTACACGGTAGTCTGTGCAAAGTCACCCTGGTACAGGCGAACGCATTTGCCATCTTGCAGGTCAATTGCAGGAATGATTCTCACGGCGCAAGCCCGACAAAGTTCGCGAGCAATCGGGAGCCGGCGTCCGCTGAGCGCTCGGGATGAAACTGAGCTGCCACAAAATTGTCGCGGCAAATTACGGCGCTGAAAATGCTGGCGTGTTCCGCGGTAGCAGTCGTGTAACGGGAAACGGGCAGGGCGTAGCTGTGCAGGAAATAGAAATAGCTGCCGTCATCTGTCGAACGCAATATTGCGTGCCTGCCGGTTCTCGAAACGGCGCACCACCCCATATTCGGAACCGGACACGTCGTATCTGCCGGTAGTCGCCGCGCCGTGCCGGGAATGATACCGAGGCAGTCGACATCCTCTTCTTCGGACGCATCGGTGAGCAATTGCATGCCGAGACAAATACCAAGTACCGGCTGTGTCAATTTGCGGATTACGTCGATCAGCTGGTATTCACGCAGGCGGGACATGGCGTCACGTGCTGCTCCAACACCCGGCAAGATGACGCGATCTGCGCTGCGGATCCGGTCCGGATCCGTCGTCAATTTCGCGCTCGTACCCAGTCTTTCGAAGGCATACAACAACGACGCGATGTTCGCGCCGCCACTGTCAATGATTGCTATCGCTGGCCCGGACATTCAGCTAAGCGTTCCCTTGGTTGACGGCATCTCACTGCCATCGCGCCGGATGGCGGCCCTCAGTGCACGACCCACAGCTTTGAAGCACGCCTCAATCATGTGATGCGTATTCTGCCCTCGAACCTCGAGGTGAATTGCCGCCCCAAGGGAGTCTGACAATGTCCGGAAGAAATGCTCGACCATTTCAGATGCGAACTGCCCCACCTGCTGACACGGGAAATCACCGGAAAAAACAATGCGCCCCCGTCCCGACAGGTCGATAGATGCCCGGGCTTCGCTTTCATCCATAGGCACCACAAAACCATAACGGCCAATACCGAGCTTGTTTCCAAGAGCCTTCCGCAAAGCATCGCCAAGGCAAATTGCTGTGTCCTCGACTGTGTGATGATCATCGACCTCGAGATCTCCATCGCATCTGAGCTCCAGACTGAAACCGCCGTGCTTCGCAATCTGCTCCAGCATGTGATCGTAGAAACCTATGCCGGTGTCTATAGTGACCGGCTCCGCGCAGTCCAGGTTCACGCGTGCCTGGATGCGAGTCTCGTTTGTCTGCCGGCTAACAGACGCTGTTCGATCCGAGTGACACAGCAAGTCAACGATGCCGGGCCATGTCGAAGAACGATCGCCGTCCTGGTCCATCAGGATGCCACGTACGCCCAGCCGTTCTGCCAGTTCCATGTCGGTTGCGCGATCCCCGATGACGGCTGAGCTGTCGATATCGATATCGGTCTCGGCCAGGTATCGTGTCAGCAACCCGGTGCGAGGTTTGCGGCACTCGCATTGATCCTCCGGCAGGTGAGGGCAAATCAGGACCTCGTCGAACGACAGCCCCTGGGACGAGAACAGGGCGAGCATGTGTGCCTGGCAGACGCTGAACTGATTCTCGGGAAACGACGCCGTACCGAGTCCGTCCTGGTTGCTCACTATTACGAATCGAAAGCCGCGCGCGGCAAGTTCCAGAAGCGACGGAATCACGTCTTGAACCAGGCGTACCTTGTCGACGGAGTCGACCTGGAAATCGGCCGGTTCCTCGATCAATGTGCCATCCCGGTCAATGAACAGAACCCGCTCAGACATCGTTCACCCCCATACTCGACATTGACTCGAGCAGGCGGTCATTCTCGGCAGGTGTACCAATCGTAATGCGTACATGACCGGCGAGATCACCACCGAAGTAGCGCAGCAGGACCTTGTCCTCTGCAGTATGCTGCATCAGCTCACGGGCATCAGCGACCTCGACAAGGACAAAGTTCGCAGCGCTCGGCCAGACGCGTCGCACGAACGGCAACCTGCGCAGAGCGGCACTGATTCGTTCGCGTTCGCTGATTGTCTGCGTAACCCAGTGTTCGGCTTCCTCAAGGCTTTCCGTCTGCAGGGCATCTTCGACACATTCGACGACCGGTGTAGCCAAAGCGTAGGGTGCCTGCACGGCATCGAGGACACGGATGACGTCCAGAGCTGCGATGACTGAGCCACAGCGAGCACCAGCATAGGCGAGCGCTTTCGATAAGGTCCGCAGGACAATCAGATTGTCGTATT
>CALZHX010000225.1 GCA_945787435.1 uncultured Woeseiaceae bacterium | reverse complement strand
TGAATGCCGGTACCCGGACCACCATCCATGACGACTGCGACATTTCGCAGGCGTTGCCACGAAACGGCGTACATGACGTCGGGATTGCGCGGATCCATGTGAACCTCGGAAACACCGGTGTACTGGTCGTCAAGCTCGGTGTTGCCCAGGTCGTCACCCAGCACCTTGCGCCAGTTCTCGCCACCATCGGTTGATTTGTAGAGGCCACGATCGCCGCCACCAGACCACAGCGGTCCTTGTGCCGCGACGAAAATCGTATCGGAGTCGCGTGGGTCAATGCGAATCATGCCGATATGCTGCGAGTCGCCGAGCCCCAGGTTCTCCCAGTTCGCACCACCGTCCCGGCTGCGATAGATGCCGCTGCCGTAGCCGACATGGCGACCACTCACATTCTCACCCGTGCCAACCCAGACTGTGCTCGGGTTGTTCGCATCGATCGTGATGGATCCGATCGAGTACGAGTCTTCGTTATCGAAGATCGGCTCCCAGGTCGTACCTGCGTTGGTCGTCTTCCAGACGCCACCGCTGCCGACACCGACGTACCAGATACTGTTGTTCTCCGGGTGAATGACAATGTCTGAAATGCGGCCGGACATGAGCGCCGGCCCAATGCCGCGAAACTCGAGACCCTTGAATGTGGCCTCATTGAATCCGGGTTCGGAGTCTTCATCCTGCGCAAAGGTCTGCGCACACAGAGAAACGGCGACCAACGCCGCGATCAGGTGGTATCTCATGGTGATCCCTCGTTGTTCTTTTGGTGACCTTATCAGCAGAATCGTCCGCGTACTACCCGGCCACGGTGGACTACTTTCCGGCGATCGCCTTATCCAGCTCAGTGCGCAACTTCGATGCCGCGCGGCGCGCCCAGCGTCGCACCTCGGCATAGACCGTCACACGGTTTGTCGGCATGGAGAAGCTGTCGATTCTTCCCGTGCCAGATTGTAGCCTCTGGCGCTCCGCCACAACAGCAAGAACCTCGCCAGTGCTGGCATCGAGTAACTCCATTACCAGGGTCGCTTCACCGATGTTGGCAACGTAGACCTCGCTCCGGCCAACGGTCTCGGGCGGGACCATCGAAATGATGTCCAGCGCCCCGCCACGCAATATCATTGTTCCCGGCCCAAGTTGGTCCGTGATCGTAAATCTTTTGCCTTTCGCGATTTCTGCGTCGAATGCCTTCGACACTTCCTCTTCGAACTTCGCACGATCCGCTTCGCTAATACCGAACTCTCGCTGGCGCGTGTTCATCATCGTCATTCGCGTGCTTCGTGCGGGCCCGACATCTCGATACTCGAACGTGCCCTCCCACAAAAAGACCTTGTTGAACTGCGTGAAATCCGCCTCAGGATTTATCCAGGTTTCCTGGAATGCACCCTTTGCTTCGACAAGCTGTGGCTGCTCGACTGCATCGGCCGCCTCGTCTGCCTCCTGGGCGCTTGCCACACTGATACTCAAAAGCGTGACTGACATAATTAACGCAAGAAGTTTCATGCTGTTGCCCCTCACCTGCTGGATTTCTTATTCGGTCGCAACACGTTGAAATGCGACTATCCAGAAATAATACACTGCAAGTTTAGGGTCGCCAAGAGAGATTCAGACGACGTTCTGACCGACCGCTATCGGTGACTACTCCAGGCCGATTAGAACCGAGCCGTCGTATAGATCTTGACGAAAGTCGGCACGCTGCCGCTCGTGAAGTTCACGGTGCTCTCGAACGCGATGCCTTCGCCGTCGTTGATGATCGTCGGATTCTCGGCATCAAAGTTCTCGTTGGCGTAAGCGCTGTCCGAGATCGTACCTTGACGGAGGAACTGTTGAATTGTGCTGCCGTCCGTTGCCGCCCAGAAGATCGTGTGTGAGAAAGGGTTTTCGCCGGTCAGGTTGCCTCGAGCTCCAAATACGATGTAGGCGCCGTTGCCCGAAATGTCGAATCCTCCGGGTGTGCCGTTTGTATACGTACCCGAATTCTCTGCATCATTGGTTATCTGCGTGACGGTGCTTCCATCGGTCTGACCAACATACATCTCGTAGTTGCCGTCGAGGTTGCTACCCGCAAAGATATCCGCGGCAGATGTGAATGCCACCAGGCTGCCGTCGTCCGACAGTTTTGGATGCAATGAGTCTCCGTCTGACGCGCTAACCTGAGTCAGATTGGCGCCGTCGATATCAATAACGAATATTTCGCGACTATTGTCTGCATTCGATCCAAACGGATCGCCTGAGCCCTGGAAAGCCACCTTGGTGCCGTTATCGGCCAGGGCAAGGTTTTCCGGATTCAATGGTTGGTTCGTAACCTGCGTCAGATTCGTACCGTCGATGCCAATTGAGAACACATGCGTATCGCGCGCGACGTTGTCCCCGGTCAGGTCAGAGTCCGAGAGGAACACGACAACACCGGTGCCGGACACCTGTGGATCATAGGCAAGTCCGTCGTCGATGGCCGTGACCTGGCTAATGCCGGCCCCGGACGTCGATGCAATGAATACATTGAACTGGTTGTTCGGATTGGTGCCCACGAAATCGTCGGACGATACCCATACTACTGAATCACCGTTGTCCGTCAGATCGAAGTCCTCGAGTGATGGCATCGCCGTGGCCGAGCCGTCCGTAATCTGCGTGACGACGTCGGTGCCGATGTCAAAGGAAAAAAGCTGCCATTCGCCATTGGGATTGGTGCCCAGCGGGTCCGCGTCGTCGACAAATACAATTTCACCAGCATCACCCGAAATTTTTATAGCGCCGAAGCCAGGTGTCTGCCCCGGACCGTACTGCATCAGGGGTTCAAAGGTCACACCCGGTCCGCCACCACCGCCACCACCGCCGATGCCGCCTCCATCTCCGCCGCCGGTGAAGCCGGATTCGTTATTACAGGCAGCTAGCGCCAAAGCGCAGGCGAACGTCGAAATTGTTGCGTAGCGGGACAAGGTCATTGCGGTTGGCTCCAGGATCGTGAATTGCCCGGAAATGCTCACAAATCAGGCAGGGTCATTCCGAGATGAGGGTCTCAGTTTTTTTGTCATAACCCAGAGGGGTTAGCCAAGTGTGATCCAGGTCCCACAATGTGCGATGCCACCTACGTACCTTCATTGTGTTGAAGTTATGGCTTGATCAGATGACCTCATTCAATCCCAGCCTTTGGCTCAAACGGGTGTTTGCGCGCAAGGCCGACAAGACACGCGGCTCGACGTTTCATGCGGTCGAGATTCGCACTACGAATGACGCTTGTCAGGCGGCGCAAGATACCAACGGCGAGCGCTTTCTCTCGGCCGAGGCGCCCCCCCTGCCATTAGGCCGATGCGATCGACCCGATCGGTGCCAATGCAGGTACCGGCATTACGAGGATCGGCGAGGCAATCCGCGCCGGGGTGCGGAGAGTGGCGCACCCTCGCAAGGTAACGGTGAGCACGAAGGACGGCGGAAAGTGAAGGGTCGTCGAGCAGAAGATATCGCCGAGGACGGCAAACCGTGTTCCGTGTCGGAAGACAGCTACTATGAGTACGTAGGGGATAAGATCAACGACCAGTTACTCGAGGATAGTGAATCGGTCGGGATCGACCCTTACAATTCCGGCAGTTTCGACAAGTCCAAATTGTGAAAACCGAAGTCTGCTCATGACACAGAGCGGACTGTCATTTTGATTGAATCGTCGCGATCTAAGTGGCCGCTTTACCCCCCCAAGGCGACATTCAGCTAATATTGGCTTAGAGGGCCGCTACTGACCCAAAGCAGCCGTTCATCGTTTAGATGATTCTGAGTTTTTCGCAACAGGTTTCGACGCCCATGCATGACGACGAAAAACAGAAAAACTATGAGTTGGCGGAAAGGCTAATTTCGGATCAGAATTTTGCTGCAGCCGTTATTGCCGGAGCTATCGCCGCGCTCCTTGCCGCTATCGCCTACG
>CALZHX010000224.1 GCA_945787435.1 uncultured Woeseiaceae bacterium | reverse complement strand
TCCTGGCGCCAATGTTGATATGTACGGCTGCGAAAACGACGGTGACAGTGACGGCGTACCCGACCATAAAGACAGTTGCCCCAGAACGAGGCAAGGGGCAAGGGTGGACGTTTACGGCTGTGAAATTGAGGAAATCATTAACTTGCCGGGCCTCAATTTCCAAACGAACCAGGACATCATTTTGCCGGGCGCCGAATATGTACTCCGGGACGCGGCTGCCACACTGAATAAACACCCGACCCTGCGGATCGAAGTCGCAGGTCATACGGACGATGTGGGTCCAGGCGATATCAACTACAGCCTGTCTGAGCGTCGCGCCGTTACGGTAAGAGACTTCCTGATTCGCTATGGCGTGGACGAGAGCCGAATCACCGCTGTCGGTTACGGTGAGGCCCAGCCCATCGCGGACAACAGCACGGCAGAGGGTCGGGCTACGAACCGCCGCGTCGAGCTGCGAGTGCTTAACTAAGCGCTAGGTGTTGGTGCCTTCGCGGCCATAGTCGTCTTCAAGCCGGACGATGTCATCCTCACCGAGGTAGTCGCCGCACTGCACCTCGATGATGTGTGCCGGCTCGTCGTACGGATTGGCGATGCGGTGCACGTCACCGATGGCGACATAGGTTGACTCGTTCACGTTGAGATCGAACTCTTCGTCATTCTTTGTGATGCGCGCCGTGCCGCGGACACACACCCAGTGCTCTGAACGATGCGCGTGCTTTTGCAGTGAAAGTATCGCGCCGGGCTTGACGACCAGCCGTTTGACCTGGAATCCCTCGGCATTCTCCAGGCTGTCGTAACTGCCCCAGGGCCGGAACACCTCGCGGTGCAGTGCTGTTTCCTCACGACCCTCCGCCTTCAACTGGTCGACCACGTCTTTGACGTCCTGCGAGCGCGACTTGTGCGCGACCAGCGTCGAGTCCTTGGTCTCGACGACGACAATGTCCTCGAGGCCAATCGCCATGACGAGCCGGCTTTCTGCCTGCACCAACGTGTCTCTACAGCCATGAGTGATCACGTCACCGGCGGTCGCGTTGCCGTCAGAATCCGAATCGCAGACCTCGTGCAGCGCTGCCCATGAGCCCACGTCGCTCCAGCCCGCATCCAGTGGCACCATCATCGCGGCGTCGGTTTTTTCCATGACCGCGTAATCGATCGAGTCACTGGGCGATGCCGCGAAATGCGCCGCATCGGGACGAATGAAATTCAGGTCTTTTTCCAGACCTTCGGCACTTTTCGCGACATTTTCGTAAATTTTTGGCGACAATGCTGCCAATTCCCGCAAAAAAGCCCTGGCGCTGAACAGGAACATGCCGCTGTTCCAGAAGTGTTCACCCCCGGCGACATACTGCTTTGCCGTCCCGAGGTCGGGCTTTTCAACAAACGCCTCGACGGCAACCGCCGCATCTCCATCGTCACCATTGGGCACGGCCTTGACGTAGCCATAGCCCGTCTCAGGCCGCGACGGCACGATGCCAAATGTCACAAGCTTGCCTTGCTCTGCCGCCTCGACGCCCTTCCCTACGGCCGCCTGAAACGCGCTGACGTCGCGAATAACGTGATCTGCCGGCATGACCAGCATCAACGCATCTTCGTCTTCTGAGGCGATCTGGAACGCCGCCAGTGCCACGGCCGGAGCGGTGTTGCGACCTTTCGGCTCCAGCATGATCCTGGCGTGCATCTCGATAGCAGCCATCTGCTCGGCAACGAGGAAACGATGCGCCTCATTGCAAACGATCAGGCATTCGCCTGACGTGCCCGGCATTCCCCTGAGCCGTGCCGCAGTCTCCTGCAACATCGTGGCATCACTGACAAGCGGCAGAAGCTGCTTGGGGTACATAGAGCGCGATGCCGGCCACAGCCGCGTGCCTGATCCGCCGGACAGGATAACCGGGATGATCTTGCTCATGACTGGCTGCGACCCCGGCCAATGGCGTGATACGCAAGCCCGAAATGCTCGACAGTGCCGGGCTCGTAAAGATTGCGCCCGTCGAAAATGACCTTGCCGGCAACGCTCTCCCGGATGACGTCAAAATCGGGACTGCGAAATTCCTGCCACTCGGTCACGATTGCGAGCGCGTCCGCGCCCTCGAGCGCCTCTTCGGCACTGCCACAGAGGACAAGACCGTCCTGGTCCGGATAAATCCGGCGGGTCTCATCCATCGCTTCCGGATCGTAGGCACGAACCGATACACCCGCCTTCCACAACGCTTCCATCAGCACCCGGCTCGGCGCCTCGCGCATGTCGTCGGTGTTGGGTTTGAACGCCAGGCCCCACAGCGCGATCGTCTTGCCCGCAAGGTCGCCGCCGTAGTGCGCGCTGATCTTCTCGAACAGCCTGTCCTTTTGCCGGAAATTCAGTGCCTCGACCGCTTCGAGCAGTTCTGCCTTGTAGCCGGTCTGCGACGCAGACTTTGCCAGTGCACGCACGTCCTTCGGAAAACACGAGCCACCGTAACCCGCGCCCGGGTAGATAAAGTGGTAGCCGATGCGTGGATCGGAACCAATACCGATACGCACTTTCTCGATATCGGCGCCCACCTGCTCGGCGATATTGGCGACCTCGTTCATGAAACTGATCTTGGTGGCCAGCATCGCATTGGCGGCGTATTTCGTGAGTTCGGCGGAGCGCACATCCATCGAGATCATGCGGTCGTGATTGCGGTTGAACGGCTCGTACAGCGTCTTCAAGAGCTCTGTCGTGCGCGGGTTGTCGGTACCGACAATGATGCGATCAGGCTTCATGAAGTCGCCAATAGCGGCGCCTTCCTTGAGAAACTCGGGGTTTGAAACCACGTCGAACTCGAGCCCGCTCGAACGGGCGTCGAGCTGCGCCTGGATCTCTGCTGTGACCTTGTCGGCCGTGCCGACGGGCACCGTCGACTTGTCGACAACGATGCGGTAGTCATCCATGTTCTCGCCAATGGCCCTGGCAACAGCGATGACGTGCTTCAGGTCGGCCGAACCATCCTCATCCGGCGGCGTGCCAACGGCAATGAACTGGAACAGGCCATAGTCGACCGCTTTCTTCACATCGGTCGTGAACTCGAGGCGGCCGGCCTCAACGTTGCGCTCGATGTAGGCAT
>CALZHX010000223.1 GCA_945787435.1 uncultured Woeseiaceae bacterium | reverse complement strand
GCCAGCGGCCCGAACACCATGTCGATACCGTCTTTCGAAAAGCCAATGACCGCAAGGACACCGGTGCTTAGTGCATCGATCATCTTGCGGCCATAGTCGAAGTACAACACCAACGCTGCGACGACCGCCTGCAATGCGAGAGCGGCGCCGACGATGCGGAGGTTGATCGCTTTGCGATTGCTCGAGAATGCGAACGCGATCCCAAGAATCACGATGATGCCGAGAATTCCAATATAGCTTCGCGTCATGCATACCCCCGATCTTGTTCTTATTGGCTAGCGGGCCCTAGCATACCTCAAAGATCAGGCATCGCCCGTCAGTTTCTCGTAGATAACGGGACGAATCGACGGCGCTTCCTCGCTCGTCATACACGCGTCCAGCAGCAGCTTCTCCGCCAACTCTGCGGCATCATCCGAAGCCGCATGAATGACGGCAAGCGGTGTCTCGCTATCGAGCAAGGTACCCACGCGGGCGACATCACTAATCCCGACGGACAGGTCGAGTTTCTCGCCGACCATGCGTCGGCCTCCGCCGAGTTCGATGATCACATTGCCGACTGCACGCACATCGACCTCAGCCAGGAAGCCGCTCGTATGCACAGCTTTGACGACGGGCGCCCTGGCAAGATGCTTTGCGCTGTTATTGACGAAGCCCGCTGGCCCGCCAAGTGCGACGCACATTTCGTCAAAGCGTTCGGCAGCCTGCCCGCTCGTAACGGCTTTGTCACAGCGCTCCAGCGCATGATCCAGGCCTTCTTCCAGTCCCGTGACAATGAGCATTTCGGCACAGAGCGCCATGACCACGTCATCCAGTCTCGAATCCCGGTAATCGTTGCGCAGGTACGCCATCGACTCTTCGATCTCGAGAGCATTGCCCGCTGTTGTGCCGAGGATTTCGTTCATGTCTGTCAGCACCGCGTGTGTTTTCAAGTCCGCATTCGCCGCCGTGGCGATGATGCTCTTCGCGAGTTCGAGCGAGCGGTCATGCGTCGGCATAAATGCACCGCTGCCGACCTTGACGTCCATCACCAACGCGTCGAGGCCTGCGGCGATTTTCTTGGAGAGGATCGAGGCCGTGATCAAGGGAATCGATTCAACTGTCGCCGTGACATCACGTATCGCGTACAGCCGCCTGTCAGCCGGAGCGAGATCGGCCGTTTGACCAATAACGGCACAACCCACCGACTTCACGACGTTCTTCAAGGTCTCGAAATCCGGCGCCGTGTTGTAGCCCGGAATTGCTTCCGCCTTGTCGGTTGTACCCCCCGTGTGACCCAGGCCGCGGCCGGAGATCATCGGCACATAGCATCCACACGCGGCCGCGATTGGCGCCAGCAGGAAGCTGACCTTATCACCGACACCGCCGGTCGAGTGTTTGTCGACGACCGGGCCGTCGAGGCCCATGTCACTCCACTCGAGCACTGTTCCCGACTGCGACATGCCAACAGTCAGCTTGGCCGCCTCATCGAAAGTCATTCCATTGAGGAAGACCGCCATAGCCAGCGATGACACCTGTTCGGCTGGCAGCGAGCCGTCCGCGAGCCCGTCGACGAAAAACCGGATCTGCTCGTCACTAAGCTCACCACCATCGCGCTTTGTCCGTATGACGTCGGTAAACAGCATCAGCTGTCGAATCCGCGCAATGGAAGGTCGTCGCCTCGTTGCAACCAGTTGTCGTCCGGGTAATGGCAGCTGCGATCAATGACATGCAATGTGTAAGCGTGCCTGGACTTCTCTGACCGGTTCGGACCACTCATGTGCGGCGCCCTGCCATCGAAAATAACAAGTGAGCCTGCGGGCGCCTCGGCCGGTTGCCGCAGATGCATCGGGTACGGGGTTTCATCGAGCACTTCGTCCAGGACGCTGCCGTCGGCGTAGCGATGATTGCGTTTTCGAAGCGGCGACTCGTGACCGCCAGGGATGAAATGCATGCAGCCGTTGTCGATCGTGGCGTCTTCAAGCGCAAACCAGAATCCAACACAGGACTCCGGCTCCGTGTAGATATACGCTGAGTCCTGATGACACACGACTTCACCACCAATTCGTGGCGATTTGAAAATGTACATCGACTGGATAATCGCCGGGTCCCTGAAGCCGATACTGCGTACGGCATTTGCCAGCTCCGGCGTGCGGGAGAAGGCATCGAAAACCGGATCAAGATCGTGCATTGCGTGTCCAATCTTGTTCAAACAATCTTCTTTCGCAGCTTTTAGCTGACCTTCGCCGTCAACAGCGCCGTCCTCGAGAAAAAAACGAATCTTGTCACCGGACCCGATGAAATACTCATCGGCCTGGTGCTCGTCCGTCTGCGTGGAAAACACGGTGTCCACAGTCGATGGATCGAAATCGTCGATTAACTCAAGTGTGCGACGCCGCAGCGCAGCGCAAGCGTCAGCAGACACAAAATCGGTCAGGATGATCACGCCAGCGTCCTCATACGCTGCCAGCATTTCAGCGCTCAATGCGCCGCCATCCGGACACACAAATGTCGGTACAGATTTGTTCATGAAATTCCCATGCAAATATCTGCCACTTGACTATAGTTAAGTCTAGAACATCGAAACAGGCGATACGAAACTGTTTCGTGCTCAAAACCAATCCATCAGGGGGATTAAGAATGAACAAGAATAGCCTGCGCGTCTATTTGTGCGCGCCCGTAGTACTCGCCCTCGCCTTGCCACAAGTGTCCGCGGCCCAGGAGAGTGACAGCAGTGTTTTCGAAGAAATCACGGTCACAGCGACCAAGCGCGCCGAGAATATCTTTGATGTTCCCATGGCAATCTCGGCGTTCAGCGAGGACACGATAATGAAGCAGGGCATCACCGACCTGACTGACGTCGGGAAGTTCGTGCCTAATATGACCGTGACCGGATTCTCGGCGGGCCACACTTCATCCATTAATGTGTTCCTGCGTGGCATTGGTTTGCAGGATCACCTGATCACCACAGATCCTGGTGTCGGTGTCTACATAGACGGTGTCTACCTGGGACGCCAGGTCGGACAGAACTGGAGCCTCGCCAATATAGAGCGCGTTGAGGTTCTTCGAGGGCCGCAGGGTACTTTGTACGGTCGTAACTCTATTGGCGGTGCTATCAATATCATCACACGCAAGCCGGGCGACGAATCCGGCGGGCGCGCAACAGTGACAGCCGGTTCGCGTGGCCGATTAAACGGAGACTTTTACTGGAATGCACGCTTGTCCGATAGCTTCGCCGCTTCTTTTACCGGCTCCTACATGAGCCGTGATGGTGTCGGCGACTTCATTAATTTCGACGCGGGGGTTGAGGTCGGCGAACTTGAGGAATGGGGTGGCCGTGTCGCGGCAAAGTGGGACCCGAGCGAAAACGTCTCCGTGCTTTTTGCGTACGATAAGAATGATGGTGAAGGCGGGTTGCGCCCCTATACGACGCTGATCGACGAAGTTCCCACCGGTTTGTTATACGGATTTGGTGCACGCAACTCGGACCTTGCTTCTG
>CALZHX010000222.1 GCA_945787435.1 uncultured Woeseiaceae bacterium | reverse complement strand
CGTTCACCAACCCGATATGCGAACTATTTCCGTGCGGCCGGTTTCGTTGTCTTGAGCCTCGCCAACAATCATGCCCGCGACTTTGGCGAGGAAGGCCGTACGTCGACGATGGATGCGCTGGCTGGCGTCGGAATTCATCATTCAGGTCGCGAAGGCGACTTTGCCAGTTTTGACGTGAACGGTCTGAGAATTGCAGTACTCGCGTACGCCGTCACCAAGGAGTCGAACATGTTGCTCGACTACGGGCTGGCGCGGGCCACAGTTGCCAGTTATGCAGCAAACCATGACATTGTCATGGTGACCTTTCACGGTGGCGCCGAAGGCGTTGATGTCACGAACCTGCCGTTTGCCGAAGAGGAGTATTACGGGGAACCGCGTGGCGACGTTGTGATGTTTGCGCGCATGGTTGTCGACGCGGGTGCTGACCTCGTGATCGGTCACGGTCCACACGTTGTGCGCGCCATGGAACGCTACAAGGACAGGCTGATCGCCTACAGCCTCGGCAACTTCGCTACCTATTACGGCATCAGTGTCGCAGGCATCAAGGGCATCGCGCCGATCCTGTTTACGACGCTCGATGGCGAAGGCCGGTTTGTGGAAGGCCAGGTCGTATCAACAATACAAATACGCCCGGCCGGTCCGATCATTGACGACCGGCAGCGCGCACACAAGCTGATCCGCGGCCTCACCGCCGAGGACTTCGATGACTCCGGCCTGACTTTCGACAACGACGGGCGAATACGACCGAGTTCACGGCAGCCTGTGCGAGGGGGCTCCGGCAACGGAAGTAAAGCGGGCCAGGGGGAGCCATGAAGTTGACAGAGTGCCGGAGCACAGTCTGGTGCGATCCGCCTAATCCTCCGCAGTAACCGATTTAAAATCCACGCCCAGCGACCTCAGCTTTCGATACAGATGCGTTCGTTCCATGCCGACGCGCTTTGCCAGCTGCCCCACTTTGCCGTCGCATAACACGAGCTGCTGCTGCAGGTAGGCACGCTCGAATTGTTCGCGTGCTTCGCGCAGTGGCAGTGACAACAGGTCCTGTTTAACAAGCGGTTCATCAGCGGGCGCACCAGAGCTGATCTCTTCTTCCACCTCCTCGAGCGAGATGTCGTCGTCGGAGCCAGTCAGCAACAAGCGTCGAACCAGGTTTTTGAGCTCGCGCACATTATCTGGCCAGGGGTAATTGCGCAGCCGGTTCTGCGCCGCAACGCTGAAGCGCCGGAACGTCAGGCCTTCAGCATCGACGAGTTTGTCGACATAGTAGGCGAGCAGCTCCGGAACATCTTCCGAGTAATCCCGAAGCGGGGGTACTTTGAGACTCAGGACCGACAGGTGAGCAACGAGATCCCGGCGCAAAGCGCCCCTCTCGATGAGCAATTCATAATCGTCGCCGACCGTCGCAACAATCCGCGCCTCGAGTTTTATGTTCTCGCGTCCGTTTACGCGGCGGTACGAGCGATCTTCGATTGCTGCCAAGAGCATTTTCTGCGCCGCCGTATTGAGATCCGAAAGATCATCGATGACCAGCGTGCCCTTGCCGGCTTGCTCGACGGCACCGGTTTGTCCTCCAGCCTCCAGGCCAAAAAGTTGTTCCTCGGCATTTCCCTCGGTCAACGATGCTGCCGTCACGCTGATCAGTGGTTCGTCAGCTCGCCGACTCAGCGCGTGCAGATAGCGCGCGAAGGCACCGCGTCCTGAGCCCGGTTCTCCGCTCAACAATACGAACTCGTCATGTTCGGCGTATTGCTGCACTTTCTCCCGCAGCGCCAGCATCAGCTTGCTACGCCCAACCGGCGCCAATAATGGTGGCAACATGCTGCGCGCGCCACCTGCCTGTTTTGCCGCGGACTCGAGCGCTGCTTCGACCGTGCGCAAGAGCTTGGCAAGCGATAGTGGTTTTTCGACAAAATCGAATGCGCCGAGCCTCGTAGCCTCGACAGCGGTATCAACGGTACCGTGCCCGGACATGATGACGACCGGGCAGCTCAGGTCGCCACCGTCCGACCATTCGCGCAATAACGTGATGCCATCCGTGTCCGGCATCCAGATATCGAGCAAAATAAGATCGAACCTGGTATCTGCTCGCGCTGAGCGTGCCTGCGCAGCATCTGCTGCAACCGTTACCTTGTAGCCTTCGTCGGTCAGAATTTCCTGAATCAGAGCCCGGATGTCAGCCTCGTCATCGACGACCAGCACATGAGATATTCTCATGCTCCCTCCCTCCTTTTTTCCGCGCGCCCTGGCGAACTGGCAATAATCGCCCCACGCGCCGCTTCATTGAGCGGCAATCGAATACTGATCACTGCACCGCCGTCTGCATGATTGTAGGCCCGGATCGAGCCGATATGTTCCTCGACCAGCTTCTTGACAATAGCCAGTCCGAGGCCTGTTCCTTTTGGTTTCGTTGTCACATATGGGTCGAATAACTGGTTTATCGAACCTTCCTCGAATCCCGGCCCGTTGTCCTCGACTTTGATTAGCACGAAATTTATGCCATCGATTTCTGCAACACTTACATGGATGTCAATTCGACCGTCGCGCGTATTCTCAAGCGCTTCGGTCGCGTTGCGAACAAGGTTGTGGAGCATTTGCCGCACACGGCCGATGTCGGCCTCGACCATCGGCATCGATGAGTCCGACATCAGTGCAATGTCGATCCCACTTTCCTGGGCGCGGTACAGATCAACCACTTCGTGCACCAGCTTGTCCATATCGAACATGCCAAGTTCGATATCCGGCGCACGCGCATAGTCGCTGAAGGCGTTAACCATCTCTTTCATGGCCTCGACCTGCTGCACGATCGTGTGCGTTGCGCGATCAAGAATCTGTCCTTCGTCCTCTGACATGGATTCGAGGTATTTACGACGCATGCGTTCGGCGGATAGCTGGATAGGTGTCAGCGGATTCTTGATTTCGTGAGCAAGCCTGCGAGCGACTTCACCCCAGGCTGCATCGCGCTGCGCCTGCAATAGCGCAGTGATGTCGTCAAATACGATAACGTAGCCGGCGGCATGACTTTCATCACCAGGCAGCGTCGTGCACGCACAGGTCAGTACCCTGCGGCCCACTTCGCCGCGCAGTACGATCTGCTCGCGCCATTCTGTTTCCCCTGCACCGAGATGCACCTGGGCAAGATCATGAAACTGTTCGAGTAACGGACGGCCCCTGGCCACATCTGCCAGCAGCTCTCCCGAGCGATGTTCGAGGTCGACACCGAGTATGGCGCCAGACGCCTGGTTTGCTGTGCGAATACGCATGTCGTTCTCGAGCGCGAGTACGCCCGTTGACAGCCGCGCCAGTATCACTTCAAGGTTTGCGCGCTCCGCCTCAACCAGCGCCTGCGACAAACTCGCTTCACGGCGCGCAGAAGCGAGTCGCTGCGTCATGTCGTTAAACGAGCTGATCAGGAATCCGATCTCGTCACGTGTTGGCGTGGGCAGGCGTGTATCGAAATCACCTTCAGCAACCGCACGCGTGCCAGCGACAAGATCCTGGATAGGTTGGACAAGCCTGCGCGACAAGATGAAGGCCCCGTAGATTGCAGCAAGCAGGCTAAGCATCAACACGACAGTCAGGGTCAGCGAGAACGTGCTCTTCAGCGGCGCACGCAGGAATACGAGCTCCTGGTATTCGTTGTAAGAGCGTTCGACGCTCTGAGCCATGCGCGCCAAGCGCTCGGTAACCGGGAAATGTGCCTGCAGAACACCGATCGGTTCGCCGCGTCCGCGGTAAGAAAACGTCACGGCGGTACGAATCTCGAAATCGTCTGGATCGAGGGCAACGTACGGTCGGTCCTGCTGCGTCTGTAGCAAGACCTCTTCAGCAAGCGGCCGCGGCAGGGCACCCGCTGAACTGTCGGAACTGGTCGCCAGAATCTGATTGTTGCTGCCGTAGATCGTGATCTCGCTCGCCCCACTTTCACGACGCAACATGCTGAGCTCGAAAATCAATTGGCGCTCGCTAACATCACCCAGGCGCTGCGAAATCTGTTGTGTCGCGTACAGGTGCTGGCGCATCTGCATTTCGAGTGCAGCACGGCTCAGCGCCAGTGCGTTCTCGAGTCCGTCACCGACCTCGACATTAAACCAGGTGTCGATGCCGCGATTGATGAACTGTATCGAGAAGTAGAAGACTACAAGCAGCGGCAGTACAGCCAGGCCGACGAACATGCCGACCATGCGCGCCTTGAGCTTGGCACCGGGCACGTGTGTTCGGTATTCCTTGAACAGTCGTGCGAGATTACCGACCAGGAAGACGAAAAGAACAATGACACCCGCGATGTTGATCGCAAGTATGACGTTGTGCAGCCGATCGAAGTCGTCGGAGTTTTGTGCGGTGCGGCTAAGCAGGAACAACGCGACCAGTACGAGGCCGACTCCGGTCGCCGCGAGAATCGTATATAAGGCTCTTCTTAGCGTTCGAGCAACCATTCAAACCATTCGCTCTGTAATTGCCACTCATCGCGCCAGAAGAACAACAGCCGAAGTGGCGCGGGGTATTGCTGTGTGTTGAGCATTGCGCGCAGCCGGATACGGTAGTTCTTGCCATACTCCAGCAGTGCATCGTCAATCACAGGCAACCCCTGCACCCGGCCGAGGTTATTCAGCGCGGAGTAGAGAGTTGCGAAGGAATCCTGGTTACCACTGTTCAGGTTTCTGACTAAGTAACGTTGACTGAGGGGTCGATACTCAAGCTCATATCGGAGCGCGAGTTCCGCTTCAGCATCGTCCCAAACGAAACGCCGCGTTCGAATCACTTCGAGTTGCAGCTCGATCGTTAACGGAACGCCGCTCGACAATGCTTCAAGCGCTTCACTGCTCAGAACGAGCTGCAAACGCGCATCGAGCGTATGGACACCCCCAACCTGCCGGGTCGATGCCGATCGAACTTCAAAATAACCGGCTCGCTCCAGACCGTCCTGCGCCAGACCCGGTTGCATCACCAATCCGGCAAGCACGACAAAGCCGGCGCAAAGCGCCGCTAGCCTGACTGATCTGATGGCGGGTGCACGTGACATGGTTGTTCTCAGGAGACCTTCTTCAGCCCTGCGTAATAAAAGCCATCCAGCCCCGCCGTTCCCGGCAGAACCTGGTGACCGCAGGCCTTGTCCCGCATTAGATCGCGGATGTTGTTATTTTGCAACACATTGTCTTCCCGGGCGTCATCGGTCGTTTCGAGGAACCCTGCAACCACCTCATCATTCTCTGCATCCAGCACGGAGCAGGTCACGTACAACAGGCGCCCACCCGGTGCCAGCAAAGGCCACAGGTTTTTGAGCAGGCTTGCCTGCAGCCGCGCCAGCTCCGGAATGTCCGTAGAGCGGCGCAAATGCTTGATATCCGGATGGCGCCGTATCACGCCGCTCGCCGAACATGGGGCGTCGAGCAGGATGGCGCTGAATGGCTCACCATCCCACCACTCACTAGGTTTCGATGCATCGGCGGCGATAAGGGTTGCATCAAAGCCGAGCCGATCCAGATTCTCGCGGACTGACATCAATCGTGCACTGCTGCTATCGATCGCCGTAACTTCGATTTGGCCGCCTGCGGCCTCGAGCAGGTGCCCGGTTTTGCCACCCGGTGCGGCGCAGGCATCCAGAACCCGGCCGGTCACGCCGTCAAGTAGCCACGGAGCAGCCAGCTGGGCCGCCGCATCCTGCACGGACACGTGCCCTTTGCCAAAACCTGGCAACGTCTCAACCGGCTGCGGATCCACTAGTCGCACAGCCTGTGGTGCTCCCTCTAACAGCTCGCTTTCGATTCCGTCTTCCTCAAGCCGTCTCTGATAGTCCGCCGCCGAGCCGCAGGCCGGATTCACGCGCAGCCACATCGCAGCCCTGGCGTTGTTAGCGGCGACAATCTCTCGCCAGTCTTCCGGCCAGTTTGCCTTGAGCGCATCAAGGATCCATGCCGGATGATCATGCACCGCGTTCTCATTAGACGGTTCGTTCTCGAAAACCCGGTCGCGCAGCGCTCTTCTCAATATCGCGTTGACCAGTGGCGCGAGCTTCGGGCGCCGCAATTGCCTTGCCGCCTCAACTGTCTGCGACACGACCGCATGATCGGGAATTCGCGTGTCGTTGAGTTGATAAAGGCCAATCGCCAGCAATTCTGTAATCACACTGTCGCGCGCCTTCAATGGCCGATCGAGAAGTGCGCCAACGTAGTGCATCAGGCGCCAGTGATGGCGCAAGGTGCCATAACAAAGAAGGCGCAGCAGTGATCGGTCATCCTCGGCCACGTGCTTCTCGCTCTTCGCCAGCGCAGCATCGAGTGACCGACCGGCGCTAACGACATCGTTAACAACTTCGGCTGCTGTGGCCCGCAGCCTCGCCCCCTTTTTGCCGCCGCTCACAACTGGCGGCCGGTCAGATCTATCTGGGTTGCGAGTTCGGCCGACGTCACGCTGCGCTTGCCCGGTCGTTGCAGTGACTCGAGCTTCAAAACACCGTCGCCGCAGGACACGTCGATGCCGTCGGGGCCGGCAGCCAATACAGTTCCCGCGGGCGCCTGGATCCCTGCGGCACATCGCGCCTGCCAGCATTTGACACGTTCGTCGCCGAGCATAAACCACGCACCCGGGACGGGGTTGTAAGCCCTGACTTTACGCTCAAGATCAGCGGCGGGCTGCTGCCAGTCGAGCTCGGCATCGGCAGATGTGATCTTCGGCGCATAGGTCGCATGCTCATCCTGTTGCGGTGTCGCAGTCAGTGAGCCGTCAACGATCGCCTCAAGATGCCGCACGAGCAATGCACCGCCGGTATCCGCCAGCCGGTCATGCAGTTCACCTGCAGTTTCATGTTTGTCGACATCGAACGCATCGCAGGCAAAAACAGCTCCCGTGTCGAGACCCGCCTCCATCGCCATCAGGCACACACCGGATCGCTCATCTCCTGCAAGAATTGCTGCCTGTATGGGTGCGGCGCCGCGCCAGCGCGGCAGCAACGATGCATGGACATTGAGACAACCAGCCCGCGGGATGTCGAGCACCGCCTGCGGCAGGATCAGGCCGTAAGCAGCAACAATCATGATGTCCGGTCGCAGGGCGTTGAGCTCAGCCACAACATCGGCATCGCGCAAGGTCGGTGGCTGCAATACCGGGATGGCCTGCTCGAGTGCGTAGTGTTTGACCGGGCTCGCCGCCAGTTTCTTGCCACGGCCGGCCGGTCGATCCGGTTGTGTCAGTACCGCGCACGGCTCTTGCCCTGCCTCGACCAGCGCTTTTAGAGACGCTACGGCGAATGCCGGTGTTCCGGCGAAGATGATTCTGGGTTCAGTCATGGCGGATGATGTCGCCCGCTGGCGCGGGCTCCTACAGTGCTACCGCATCAGCGCTGCGGTAGCGCTGCTCCTTGACCAGCTTCTTGCGAATGCGGGAACGCTTCGCCTCTGAAAGGTAATCAACGAACAACTTGCCCTCGAGGTGGTCCATCTCATGCTGAATGCAAACCGCGAGAAGACCCTCGGCCTCCATTTCAACGTCGTCACCAAGTCGATCAGTAAACTTCACGCGAATATGCTCGGCCCGTTCGACCTCTTCGTAGTAGCCGGGCACCGACAGGCAACCTTCTTCGGTGGCAGTTACGCCGTCTTTCTCAACAATGACCGGGTTGATCAACGCCAGGGGCTCACTTTTGTCGGCACTGATGTCCGCAACGAGCACTCGCTTGTGCACATTGACCTGTGTCGCTGCCAGGCCGATGCCGGGTGCCTCATACATTGTCTCGAACAGGTCGTCGATCAGGCTTCTGAGCCCGTCATCGACAGATTCGACCGGTGAGGCCCGGGTCCTGAGCCTTGGATCCGGAAACTCCAAAATTGTTAGTTTTGCCATAATTTCGTGAAGGTAATTCTGCGCGTTATTCGTGTAAATTGCCTGAAAAGTGACCTAAATGTTTGACTTTATTGAATAAGATGACAGACAATGCCGCCAGAAAAAGCGCCTTTTCTCAGGTGTTTGGGGCCGGAAGTGTGACGTAATTAGCAGTCTCTTCGGCACCGGAACGACATATTATAGCAACGCTAAAAAGCCACAGGTGCTTGCACCTTGTATGGAGCACGAGGAAATTATGTCCCTCAGCAAATATTGCCTGAATAACCGTCTCCGGATGACTGCTGTTGCGCTCATCGCATCGCTCACACTGGGTACGCTCACTGCGTTTTCGCAGGGAAGTGCGCGCCTGGCCGCAGACGCCCCCGATGAATATGTCGTTCAGGTTGGCGACACTCTTTGGGATATCGCCGCCACGTTTCTCCAGGATCCCTGGTATTGGCCCGAAATCTGGTACGTCAATCCCCAGGTCGAAAATCCACACCTTATTTATCCGGGCGATGTGCTCGCACTGGTCTACGTCGATGGCGCACCGCGCGTCACCGTCGGTCAGGCCGGAAGCTATCGCCTGTCCCCTGAAGCGCGTGCCACACCGCTGACCGAAGCGATCACGAGTGTGTCGTACGATTCGATCTCGGCGTTCCTTAGTCGGGGCGTTGTCATCGAGCGAAGTGAAGTCGATTCCCTGCCGTACATAGTGTCGACCAAGGGTGATCATCTCATTGCGGCGGCTGGCAATACTGTCTACGTGCGCGGAACGAGTGCGCAGCCGGGTGAGCGATTCAACGTGGTTCATATCGGTGACAAGCTGGTGGACCCGGAGAATAACGACCTCATCGGATACCAGGGCATCGAGATTGGCGAAGGTACGATGCGCAGGAGCGGCGATCCGGCATCGATGGCGCTCATTTCGTCGAAACAGGAAGCCACAGACGGCGATCGCCTGATCCCGGCCTCGGTCGAAATTCCGCTGAACTTCTTCCCGAAAGCACCATCGAGCAACATCAATGGCCAGATCATTGCTGTCGTAGGCGGGGTTACGCAGATTGCCCAGTATCAGGTGGTTGTCCTCAACCGTGGTTCGACCCACGGGCTCGGTGTTGGTGATGTACTAACGGCCTGGCGGCGTGGCGATACCGTCAGGGATCGCGTTGCGGGTGGCAGTGTCCTCCTGCCTGACGAGATGGCGGGAACACTCATGGTGTTCAAGGTTTACGACCGCATTTCCTACGGACTCGTGATGGAGGCTACACAGGCCATCCATACGCTGGACTACGTCCGCAACCCGACCTGATGAGTTTCCGGGGCTCTGACCCCGAAAATACCTAGTTATAGACGGCGCTTTCGGGCGCCGTTTTTTTTAAACTGCGGGTATGGACGACGAATGGCTGCAGTTGAGCGGCAATCACATCATCGCCAGAGGCGATGAGAATTTTCCCGAGCTGCTCGAACAGATTTCGAAATCGCCGGAGCGTCTCTATGTTAGAGGTGACCCGGGTTTGCTACACATGCCTGCGCTGGCGATCGTCGGCAGTCGCAACCCAACGCGGGCCGGCGCTCGAAATGCATTCGAGTTCGCGCGACACCTGGGGGCTGCCGGCTTTTGCATCGTCAGTGGCCTGGCCGAGGGCATCGATACAGCTGCACACCGCGGTGCACTCGATGCCGGCGCCGCAACTGTCGCGTTCCTTGGGCATGGCATCGACCGCGTGTATCCGGCAGCAAACAGGGACCTTGCTCACGAGATCGCCGCTCAGGGTGCGCTCGTCAGTGAGTTTCCGCTGGGCACACACCCGCACAAGACACTGTTTCCGCAGCGCAACCGACTGATCAGCGGCGTGAGCCTCGGCACGCTTGTCGTCGAGGCAGCCCGGCGCAGTGGTTCATTGATAACCGCCAGGTATGCGGGCGACCAGGGACGTGAGGTTTTCGCGCTACCGGGTTCTATCCATAATGCACTCGCGCGCGGTTGTCATAAGCTAATTCGCCAGGGTGCAAAACTTGTCGAGACCGCGGAAGATATCGTCAATGAACTTGCGCCCCTGTCGTCACATCTGCTGCAAAATTCTTTGGAATCAACGACGAACGATGAGCCACCCGATCACGACGACGATGAGTACAAGCACCTTCGAAAATACATAAGCCACGACCCGATCAGTATCGACGAACTTGCCAAAGACTCCGGATTGACGATCGACCAGGTTTCCTCCATGCTTCTTATCCTGGAGCTGCAGGGAGAGGTCGAATCACTGTCCGGTGGACGATACTCACTGCTGAACCGATAGACGCTGGATTGGAAACGAAGGGAGCCGCTCCAGGAATGAAAGAAAATGTACTCGACGTACTCATGTACCTGTTTGAGACCTACGTCGACACCGAAGATGAGCCCGAAGCCGACCAGAACGAACTGCGAGATGAGCTTTCGCGGGCAGGCTTTGGTGACCCCGAGATTGATCGCGCACTGGACTGGTTGGACGGCCTCACTGACCACCAGGACGGGCTCGCGTTTCACGCGCAAACGTCGCATGGCTCCCGTGTTTACAATGACGTTGAGCAGGAGCGCCTCGACACCGCCTGCCGCGGTTACATTTCCTATCTCGAGCAGATCGGCATCCTGCCGCCGCAACAACGGGAAATTCTCGTAGACCGCCTGCTCGCGCTGGAATCAGCGGATATCGACGTCGAACAGATCAAGTGGGTTGTATTGATGGTGCTCTTCAGCCAGCCCGGCCAGGAGCTGGCCTACGCGAGGATGGAGGACCTGGTATTCGAGGAAAGTACGGGCTCGATTCACTGATTTCCTTGACACGCTGGCACTCGGCATTGTATTCAACCGCGGCACTGTCCGCGGTTGTTTGGTTTTGAGCACTCTTAACTATGTCTAAAAATCTCGTCATTGTTGAATCGCCCGCCAAGGCGAAGACGATCAGCAAGTACCTGGGTAAGGATTTTGACGTCCTTGCCTCTTACGGGCACGTACGTGACCTGATTCCCAAGGTTGGCGCTGTCGATCCCGACGATGACTTTTCGATGAAATACCAGGTCATCGAGAGAAACGAGAAACACGTCAAGTCGATTATTAAGGCGTTGAAAAAGGCAGACGCGCTGTACCTCGCCACTGACCCGGATCGTGAGGGTGAGGCGATTTCCTGGCACCTTATCGAGCTGCTCAAGGAAAAAGACGTCTTGAACGGCAAGTCCGTTCACCGTGTGGTGTTCCACGAGATCACCAAGGCCGCCGTGCAGGAGGCCATCGACAATCCGCGCGACCTGTCCAATGATCTTGTCGGGGCGCAACAGGCCCGCCGCGCGCTCGACTACCTCGTCGGCTTTAACCTGTCACCGTTGTTGTGGAAGAAAGTGCAACGCGGTTTGTCGGCAGGGCGCGTGCAGAGTCCTGCTTTGCGCATGATCGTTGAACGTGAGCTGGAGATTGAAGCGTTCAAAGCCCGCGAGTACTGGACAATCGAGGCAGACGTCAGCAAAGACGAACAGCCGTTCGCATCGCGCCTGGTTTCTTATGGTGGTGAGAAGGTCGAACAGTTCAGTTTTGAAGACGAAACCGCGGCGCGCGCCGTCGAGAAAACGATTCTCGATGCGGCCGACGGCAAACTGACCACTGTCAGCGTTACAAAACGGCAGCGCCGCCGTAATCCGGCCGCACCCTTCACGACATCGACGCTGCAACAGGAGTCCTCGCGCAAGCTCGGCTTCAATACCCAGTGGACGATGCGCATCGCGCAAAAACTTTACGAAGGTATCGAACTCCCCGGCGAAGGCAACGTAGGCCTGATCTCCTATATGCGTACGGACTCAGTCTCGCTCGCCGCGGTCGCGGTGGAGGAGATTCGCGAGGTCATTACAGAACGTTACGGAGCGGAGAATGTCCCCGAGGAACCGCGAGAGTTCAAAACAAAATCAAGGAACGCGCAGGAAGCCCACGAAGCGGTTCGCCCAACGTCGGTCGCTCTGACGCCGGAGTCGATAAAGGACGCGCTCGACGAAGACCAGTTCAAGCTTTACTCACTGATCTGGAAGCGCACAATGGCCTGCCAGATGGTGCCAGCCGTATTCGACACCGTGGCCATCGAACTTGCAGCAGGCCCCGAGGAAGACGGCCACCGCATGCGCGCTAATGGCTCGATTCTTGTCGAACCAGGGTTCATGGCCGTATATAAAGAAGGACAGGACGACAGCAACAAGGACGATGACGGCGATCGCCTGCTGCCCAACATCGAGGAAGGCGACACGATCAGCCTTGATGTGTTGCGGCCTGAACAACATTTCACGGAGCCACCACCGCGCTTCACCGAAGCGAGCCTGGTCAAAACGCTGGAAGAGTACGGCATCGGCCGACCGTCGACCTATGCGAGCATTATCGTCACGCTGAAGAATCGCGAGTACGTCGAGATCGAGAGCAAACGTTTTTACCCGACGGACATTGGCCGCATCGTAAACGGGTTCCTCACGGAACATTTTGCCCAGTATGTCGATTACGACTTCACAGCCAAGCTTGAAGACGACCTCGATGAGGTTTCGCTTGGACACAAAGACTGGGTGCCATTGCTCGACAATTTCTGGAAACCGTTCAAGCTTCTTTGTGACGATAAGGAGGAGTCCGTTACTCGCGAGCAGGTCGCACAAGCGCGTGAACTCGGCATGGACCCCAAGAGTGGCAAACCGATGACTGTGCGCATGGGCCGGTACGGACCGTTCGTACAGATAGGCACCAAGGACGACGAAGAGAAGCCGAAATTCGCGGGCCTGCGTCCGGGCCAGAAGATGAACGAGATAACGATGGAAGAGGCGCTTGAGCTCTTCAAGCTGCCGCGCAAACTTGGCGAGACGCCCGACGGCCTGCCCGTATCCGCAAGCGTTGGTCGGTTTGGCCCGTACGTTCGTTACGGCGACAAGTACGTTTCCATGAAGGAAGACGATCCTTACACGGTCGAACTGCCACGCGCGCTCGAACTTATCGAAGCGAAGAAGATCGAGGACGCCAACCGCATCATCCAGGATTTTGAAGAGCAGGGCATTCAGGTCCTCAACGGGCGCTACGGTCCGTACATCACTGACAAGAGCAAGAACGCGCGTGTGCCGAAAGATCGCGAGCCGAAGTCGCTGACGCTCGAGGAATGTATCGAGCTGCTTGCGGCGGCACCGGTGCGTGGTCGCCGTGGCAAGAAGAAAGCGGCGAAGAAAAAAACCAAAAAGAAAACCAAGAAAAAAACAAAGAAAAAAGCCAGGAAGAAGTAGCCTGGCGTCATGAAGCTCTCGATCGCGAAAGCAGCTGATACCCTGCTCGGCGGCGGTGTTATCGCATACCCGACCGAGGGTGTTTTCGGCCTGGGTTGCATGCCGGACGACGTTGCAGCGATCGCTCGGATTCTGGCCCTCAAGAAACGCGATCCGGATATGGGCCTGATCCTGATCGCATCGAACAAAGTGCAGCTCGACGGCTGGATCGATCCAGACGCCAGCGATATACCGGCAGCTGATGCGACGCATCCAACGACCTGGATTGCGCCTGCACAAGCGCATGTTTCTCCTCTCGTCCGGGGCGACCATACGAGTATTGCCGTCAGACTAACGACGAACCCGACTGCGGCCGCGATTTGTGACGCGGTTGATTCGCCAATCATCTCTACAAGCGCCAATGTCACAGGGCGACCTGTTGCACGTAACCGAAACGTTCTTCGCCGCCGATTCGGTGCTTGTGTAGACTACATCGTGCCAGGCGATTGCGGGCCGGCTTCAGGCCCGTCCGAAATTCGCGAACTGGCAACCGGGAAAGTACTACGGCCGCGAACGCCATGAACGAACTCGAACAAGTCAAAGATTATTTGCGCTCGCTGCAAGATCGCATCGTCGCCGAACTCGAGAAGCTTGATGGCGAAGCGGTATTCAGGCGCGATAGCTGGCAGCGACCGGGCGGTGGTGGCGGGCTGAGCTGCGTCCTTGGCGACGGCGCTGTGTTCGAGAAGGCCGGTGTAGGCTTTTCGCACGTGTTCGGTGACAAGCTGCCCCCCTCCGCGACAAAAGGCAGGCCGGATCTCGCGGGCAGCGGTTTCCAGGCCGTCGGCGTATCGCTCGTTATTCATCCATTGAACCCCTACGTTCCGACAACGCACGCGAACTTTCGCTTTTTCACGGCCGGGGATGACAGCGATCCGGTCTGGTGGTTCGGTGGCGGGTTCGACCTGACGCCATACTATCCGTTCGAGGAGGATGTCATTCAATGGCACCAGGCCGCCAAAGCGGCGTGCGATCCGTTTGGCGATGACCTCTACGCGCGTTATAAGACCTGGTGCGACGAGTATTTCTTCCTGAAACACCGCAATGAAACGCGCGGCGTGGGTGGGCTTTTTTTTGATGACGTCAACGAACACGGGTTCGAGCGCAGTTTTGAGTTCTTGCGGTCGGCCGGTGACAGCTTCCTGCCCGCGTACACGCCGATTGTCCGGAATCGCAGGAATCACCCCTACGGTGACCGTCAGCGACAATTCCAGCTGTATCGCCGGGGTCGCTATGTCGAGTTCAACCTGATCTACGACCGGGGTACAATTTTTGGCCTGCAGTCAGGTGGGCGAACCGAATCCATACTGATGTCGCTGCCGCCACTGGTCCGCTGGGACTACGACTGGCAACCCGAAACCGGCTCGCCCGAAGACACGTTGTACCGCGACTACCTGCACCCGCAGGACTGGCTGGCTACGAAATAGCTGTGCTCATCGGAAAGGCAATACGCGGCTGCCCATGGCACGCCGGACGTTCTCTTTTGCCGCCCTGAATGGTAACGTCGAGAAATTCGAAGTGCGGTGCGAGAGGGAGCGCCATGAGGCGCAAATCCCCGACGCGACCGGCGTAACTGCGGTGCCGAGTAGCGATGTCCTGGATTGATGAAATCAGCGTTGATGACGCCGAAGGAAAACTCGAGGCAATCTACGCCGAGCTTTTAGAAAAGCGCGGCAAAGTCTCCAATATCCTCAAGGTCCATAGCCTCAACCCGGAGGCCATGGCGAATCATCTCGATCTGTATATGAGCGTCATGTTTGGCGCGTCCGGGCTAAGCCGTGCCGAGCGGGAGGCTGTCGCTGTTGTCGTCTCGGCGACCAATGATTGCGCATATTGCGTCAACCATCATGCCGAGGCCCTGCGTCGCTACGTCAAGGATGACGAGACACTCGAGTTGCTCATGTCGGCCGACGGGCTGGAAACGCTTGAGCCACGATTGAGCAATATCGTAAGACACGCGGAGAAGCTCACATCAGCCCCGTCCGCCATGACGGAGAGTGATCTCGGAGAATTACGGGCTGTGGGCCTGAGCGACAAAGACATACTCGACCTGACGCTGGTCGTCGGCTATTTCAATTTCGTCAATTGCATTGCGCTCGGCCTTGGCGTCAGCTTCTCTGCCGAGGAACTGAGCGGCTACAAAGACGAGTAACCATGTCCTTACGTCGCATCTTGTTGTTCATGTTGCTGATACCTCTCGGTGTATCCGCTCAGAATGAGTCGGAGCTTCGCGATGCGGGCAGCCTTGGCGCAATTCGTCTCGCCGGCTCGGAAGAGCCGAGCTCACGCAAGGTCTACATCGTGCAGTTGGCGATGCCGTCTGCTGCCGACTATCACGCGTCACTACTCACGGCGGCGGCTAAGCCAGGAGCAAAGGCCGTGTCGCGCGTGCGCTTCAACAGGGCAAACCCCGTTATCCAGCGTTATACGGCACGCCTCTCGGAGGCCCAGGAAAAGGTCATCGCGCGCGCGGACTCAGGCACCGAGCTCATTTACAGCTTTCGCTTCGGTCTGAACGGTTTCGCAGCCAGGATGCATCCCGCACAGGCGCACAAGCTTGCGAGCCTGCCCGAGGTGCTGCACGTCTGGGAAGACGAAATCCGTCCTCTTGCGACCAACTATAGTCTTGATTTTCTTGAGCTTTTTGACCGCGACAAAGGACTGCGCGGCACGCCTGGCTTCGACGGTGAAGACATTATTATTGGCGTCATCGACAGCGGCATCGCTCCAGAACATCCGGCGCTCGAGGACACCCGGGAGGCGGACCGGCCGATCCAGTGCCAGGGCGACTGGTCCGAAAACACCTTGCTCGGCCGCTGGCTCTGCAGGCGCTTCAAGAAGCGCGAAGATACGCTGGTTTTTGAGCCACCGGTCGACTGGAACGGCGCCTGCATGGCCGGAGAAGAATTTGAAGACACGGCCTGTAACAACAAACTTATCGGTGCGCGCTATTTCGTAGCCGGTGCAGATGCCTCGGGTCCGATCGACGAGGGCGAAATTCGCTCGGCACGCGATGTTGACGGCCATGGCACACATACGGCGACTACCGCAGCCGGCAATCGTGTCAAAGCGTCAATCTTTGGATCGTTCGTCGATCGCGTCGAAGGAATGGCGCCGCGCGCGCGGATTGCGGTTTACAAGGCGTGCTGGTTGCGCCCGGGCGATCAGCGTGCAAGCTGTAACACTTCCGACCTTGCCAATGCGATTGATGCTGCTGTTGCCGACGGCGTCGACATTATCAACTACTCGGTTGGCAGCTCGTTGCTGAGCTTGGTGGCACCCGACGATCTGGCGCTGATGTCCGCCACGAAAGCCGGTGTTATTGCTGTTGCCGCCGCGGGCAATGAAGGCCCGAATCTCGGAACGATTGGCTCACCCGCCGGTAGCCCCTGGGTGATCACCGCGGCGGCATCGAGTCGCGATGGCGAGACCTCGATTGAAGCGCTTGAGATCGAGCTGCCTCTTTCACTCTCCGGAAAGTACGCTGTCAAGGAGGCCAATTTCACGCCGACACTGCTTGAGGTCGGGCCCATTGACGGTGACCTCGTACTGGTCGATGACGGCGACGAGACGCTTGACGATGGTGGACCGGGAACCACCAGCGATGCCTGTGAGCCACTGACGAACGGGTCCGACGTCTCTGGAAAGATCGCACTGATTCAACGGGGTGGCTGCGGCTTCGATCTCAAAGTTGCACACGCGGACGACGCCGGTGCCATCGCAGCACTCGTCTACAACATCGCCGGCGATCCGATCGTGATGAACGGCACACCGGGTCTCTCGGAAATCCCCGCCGTAATGATCGGGCAGGCCGACGGCAACCTGATTCTCGCCGAAATTGATGCCGGCGAGATCGTCACCGTCCTGCTCGACAAGCAGTTGTTTATCACGGAGGTAGAGACCGGCAACAAGATGGGCTCGTTCTCGTCGCGCGGTCCCGGTCCGGCCGCAGATATCCTCAAACCCGACGTCACGGCGCCTGGCATCAACATTCTTGCCGGCTTTACGCCGGATGCCGCGAACGCCATGTCTGGCGAGAATTTCGCGTATCTGTCCGGCACGTCTATGTCCACGCCGCATGTTGCCGGTGTGGCTGCGTTGTTATTGGAGGCACATCCGGACTGGAGTCCTGCTGCGATCAAGTCGGCGCTCATGACGACGGCCCGTCAGTCTGTGACGGCCGGTGATATTGAAACGCCGGCTCTGCCATTCGACTTCGGCGCAGGACACATCGTGCCCAATGACGCTGTCGACCCGGGCCTGGTTTATGACGTCACTGACGACGAGTTCGACGCCTTCGCCTGTGGCACCGGATCGCCTGCCGTATCGGAAGAGCGTTGTGATGAACTTGCTGTTGCAGGACTGTCTTTCGCCGGTGCTGACCTCAACCAACCGTCGATCGCCGTTGGGCGACTCGCCAATGAACGCGTGGTCACACGCCGTGTTACGAACGTAAGTGATGAGGCAGAGACGTTCATGGCGAATGTCGTTTCGCCGGCAGGCGTCAGCGTATCGGTCGCGCCACAGACCCTGACGCTGCAGCCTGGCGCTTCTGCGACCTTTGACGTGACGTTCAGCATGCAGTCCGGGCCACTTGATTCATGGCGCTTCGGTTCGTTGACCTGGGAGAATGCTGATCACTCTGTATACAGCGCACTTGCTGTGCGTCCTATTACGATAACGGCGCCCGCGCAGGTTACAGACTTCGGGGCCGATGGATCGCTGGCGTTCCCGGTGGAGTTTGGATTTACCGGCGCCTACACGCCAAGTGTGCACGGCCTGCGCCTGCCGCTGGTGATCAATGGCTTCGTCGACGACGATCCGACCAAGACGTTTTCATTCCGTACGACAAACGGTGTCACAGCACACCTTATCGATGTGCCTGTGGACGAGGCCTATCTGCGATTCTCCTTGTTCGACACCCTGACTGACGGCGACGACGATCTCGACCTGTACATCTACCACTGCCCCGATAACGTCAACTGCTTCCGTATTGGTGAGAGCGGCGAGCCAACATCAAACGAAGAAGTGAGCTTTCTGTTGCCGACCGGCGGCCGTTACGCCGCGCTCGTGCACGGCTTCGCGACAGATAATATCTCGGGTGGACCTGGTGCGAACTACCAATTGCTCGCCTGGTCTTTCGGCCTGATCGATGACCAGGGCAACATGACGGCCTCCGGGCCGGCGTTCGTCAACGCGGGTACATCGGATACCGTCACAGTGAACTGGACAGGGCTGCAACCCGACACGATCTACCTTGGCGGCATCGGCCACAACACACCGACCGGGCTGTCCGCGATCACCGTGATCCGGATCGGTAATTAGGCCAGCCAGCCTTTTTCTTTGGTATCGCGAGCATAGAACAGCAAGGCGATTGCAATCACGACGACCATCGATGGAATTATGATGCCGTTGATACCAACAACGCTGAAGCCGTCGCGAAGTACGAAGGCATCAATGTCCTGAACGATCACGGACACCAGGGACAGTACGAACATTGGTACGGCCCAGGCCTTTCGCAAGAGCAGGAACAGGCTACCAAGAACCCCTGCATTAACGCCCAGCGCAAACGCAGCTGTCGCCCAGGTTGGTGTCCCGGCGAAGAAGTCCTGCTGTAACTGCGGCATCGCTGCCAGGGCTTCGGGTGAGATCGTTACATGACCGATGTAGAACACCAGGCCGAACAGGTTCCAAACAAGTGCGGCACCGCCGACGATCCAGAAGGTCGTCGTTGGCTTGCCGTTCAGGACAATGTCTGACATAGAGGGCCTCTGATCTTTGGCTTGTTAGCGGGATCTGTCGATAATCCGCCGGCGTTCAGTTTTTTGCAAGTTGCTGGCAGGGCTTATGGCGAAAGCACCCGACGACGTGATCGTTAACGAGGCCGGTCGCCTGCATGTGGGCGTAGATGATCGTGCTGCCAACAAACTTGAAACCACGTTTCTTCAGGTCCTTGCTGAGCGCGTCGGACTCCGCCGACGTGGCTGGTATGTCGGCGTCTTTCTTGAAGCGGTTCTGGATGGGCTTGCCGCTCACAAATTCCCAGATGTATTTGCTGAAACTGCCAAACTCCTTTTGCACGGCAAGAAACGCTTTCGCATTTGTTACGGCGGAGTTCACCTTGAGGCGATTGCGCACGATGCCTGGATTCAGCAACAATTTTTCGACGCGCTTGTCGGTAAAGCGGGCGACCTTTACCGGGTCAAAATCGGCGAACGCCTTGCGGTAGCCTTCACGCTTGTTGAGTATCGTCGACCAGCTGAGACCCGCCTGTGCACCCTCGAGGAGCAGAAATTCGAACTGTACACGGTCGTCATGGGCAGGAACGCCCCACTCCGTATCGTGATACTCGATATAGTCGAGGCTGACGCCTTCGGCCCACTTGCAGCGTGTCACAGGTTTTGCCATAGGCGTAAGTAAATCACAAAAAAGCCCGCGCAAGGCGCGGGCTTAATCTGCAAAGTGTGTAGAAAGAGACTAATTACCCTTTGTCACCACCACAGGAAGCTTCTGCATCCTTGTCACCACCGCAGGACGCTTCTGCATCCTTGTCAGCGCCGCAGGAACCTTCACCTTCCTTATCTTCGGCTTCGCCTTCCTTATCGCCACCGCAACTGCCTTCGCCGCAAGCGCCTTCGGTTTCTTCCTTACCTTCCTTACCTTCCTTATCGCCGCCACAGCCACCTTCGCCGGCGCCCAGCATGTAGCCAGCCGTCAGTGTCGACAGTGCGAACGGGCTTTCAACGGTATCGGCGCTGGCAATGCTGCTCGACAGTGCGAACGATCCGGCCAACGCCGTGCCCACAGCTAAGGCTATGGGTTTCGCAATTTTCTTCTCAGACATTTTCTCTCTCTCCTACTCAGGGTTATTGCCCAGGCTGGGCACATGCATCGGTAACGAGAGCACTAGGTGCTCCACGTCACAGATTCCAGAACCTTTTTCTCAATTCGATCGAGTGACTCTTCGCGCCCACCAAAAATAGCGATGCTACCATTGCCCACTGGCAATATGACGCCGTTGACGCTCTCGCCCGTGACGGTCTGCGGGGCCGACACCATTTCCTCAGGCATCAGCAAAATGGTGACCGGGCCATGCTCACCCTGGATGACCAGGTGCGGCACAGAATGCCCTCTGATGACGCAGCTCTGCGCGTAAGTAATCAGGCCAGAGCTGTGGTCGAGACGGGCGATGTCGGCCGGCACGACGGATGTCAGGCGCGCATCGCTTACGGCAACGCTGGTAACCGCAAGGGATGCAGGTTCGTGGTCGATATGCGCCAGCAACTCATCGCCGAGCGTCGCGTACTCAACGCCACTGCCGACCATGCGAAACCCGACGAATGCAGCGAGAACCACCGTGGCAGCTATGGCCATCCAGGTCGGCGACGCCCACTTTCGAGTCGGCAATGCCACAATGTTATCTGTCTCGATCGCGGGCAACTCAGGAACATCGAGCTGCGGTACTTCAAGTGCAAGCGCACGGCTAATCGTCTGGTTGAGGGCCAGCATTTCTTTGCGATACGCCTGGCAGGCCGAGCATTCGCTCAGATGCCCGGCGGCGCCGTCAAATGACGGGTCCGCTGCAATCGCTTCTCTGTACTGGTCGCAATTCGTCATCGTTCCATCTTCACTGCGAGTTTGGCTCGCGCCCGGTGCAGCCGTGTCAGTACTGCGCCCTGCTTAAGTTCCATCTGCTCTGCGATCTCGTTCGTGCTGTAGCCCATCAGGACCTGCAGTACAAGCGGTTCGCGGTAATCATCTTCGAGCTCGTAAATAGCCTGTCGCATGTCGTCGAGCTCTTTGTCGTCTTCAACTGCCAGCAACGCCGCCTGTGAGGCCGTCAGGTTGTCGATGTCGACCGTTTCGAGTCGCTTGCGCTCGAAATACCTGGCATTCTCGCGGCGCACGATCGTTAGCAACCATTGTTTCGCCGAGGTCTCATCGCGAAGCGCGTCGAGCGACTTCCAGGCCCGTAACAGGGCCTCCTGCACGACATCCTCAGCAATTGCCTTGTCCCGGCTCAGCCACGCGGCGTAGCGGTACATATCCTGGTGATGGACGCCCACGTTCTGATCAAACCTCTGTCGCCGCAATATGGCGGCTTTGCTGCTATGCATACGAGATGACCCGACCCCTTTGGGATTTATTACTGATTCGGCGGAAAATTGTGAATCAGGCGTGGAAACCCTACCTAAATACAGGGAAAATAAAAAATTATTGTGTTTATATCGTCAAGCCATGAGTACATCCAGCCCCGGCCAATTCCCCCAGACTCGCCTGCGACGTAGCCGCAGGACGCCCGCATTGCGCCGTCTCGTCGCCGAAACCGGCCTCGGGCCCAGCGACCTTATCTACCCGGTATTCGTGCTCGAGGGCGAAAATCGTGTAGAGCCAGTACCTTCTATGCCCGGCATCGAGCGCAAGAGCGTAGACATTCTGCTCAGGGAGATTACCGAGGCAGTAACACTTGGCATATCCGCGGTTGCCCTGTTTCCGGTTATCAGCGCGGACAGAAAGAGCCTCGATGGCGCCGAATGTGCCAATCCCGACGGCCTCGTGCAAACGACGGTGCAAAAGATAAAGGCCGGGTTTCCGGACCTTGTAGTCATTACCGATGTCGCTCTTGACCCGTACACGACCCACGGTCAGGACGGCATCATCGATGACGCGGGATATGTGCTCAACGATGAAACCGTCGCGATGCTTGTACGCCAGGCCGTGTCCCACGCCGCGGCCGGCGCCGACATGGTGGCACCATCGGACATGATGGACGGACGTATTGGCCGGATTCGTGCAGCGCTTGAGGCGGATGGCCACATCCACACCTTGATACTCGCCTATGCGGCGAAATATGCATCGTGCTTTTACGGGCCCTTTCGCGACGCGGTCGGTTCGGCGGCAAACCTGGGCGGCGGCGACAAGTCGACCTACCAGATGGCGCCAGGCAACAGCGACGAGGCATTGCGCGAAGTTGGCCTGGATCTCGAGGAAGGCGCCGACATCGTCATGGTCAAACCGGCACTGCCCTACCTCGATATCATCCGCCGGGTACACGATGCCTATGGCGTCCCGACATTCGCCTACCAGGTCAGTGGTGAGTACGCGATGATCAAAGCAGCATCGCAAATCGGCTGGCTCGATGAGCGATCAGCCGCCCTGGAGTCACTGTTGTCCATCAAGCGCGCCGGCGCAAACGCGATTCTCTCGTACTATGCGATCGCCGCTGCTCGCTGGCTAAACGAATGACAGACTTAACAACACCGGTAGACCGCTACGGCGTCATGGGCTATCCCGTGTCGCACAGCCGGTCACCGGTAATCCATCGTCTGTTTGCCATGCAGACAGCACAAGACATGCAATACGAGTTGTTACAGGTCTCTCCCGAGAAACTCGAGACCGCGGTGCGACAGTTCCAACGCACCGGCGGCAAGGGGCTCAACGTCACCGTGCCGCACAAGAGTACCGTCAGGAAGCTCGTCGACCAGATCTCAGAGCGCGCCAGCACGGCTGGAGCTGTCAATACGCTTTCGTTTCGTGGCGGTGAAATTCACGGCGACAATACCGACGGCATCGGACTCCTGCGGGACCTGGGCATTAATCTCGGCATCCCGCTCGAAGGCGCCAATATTCTTATTCTCGGTGCCGGCGGCGCCACCCGTGGCATCGTGGGCCCGCTGCTCGAGATGCAACCACGCTCTTTGCGGATCGCCAACCGCGCTCTCGACAAGGCGCAGATCATTGCGGATCACTTCGACAGGCATGGGTCTATTTCCGCGTGTCCCTTCGACATGGTGCCTGTCGAGGAGCCGTACGATCTCATCATCAATGCAACGTCAGCCGGTGTGCGTGGCGAAACACCACCGTATCCGGACGCTGCCGTGTCTGATGACACGTTTTGCTACGACCTGTCGTATGGCCTTAATCCAACCCCATTCAGTGTCTGGGCGCGCGAGCACGGTGCGTCAAAGTCGGTCATGGGCTGGGGCATGCTCGTCGAGCAGGCGGCCGAGTCGTTCGAGATCTGGCGTGGCGTCAGGCCCAACACGGCGCCCGTTCTCAAGCAGATGCAGATCAACGCATAGTCACGAACTCTTCGGCATTGGTCGGGTGAATCGCGATGGTGTCATCGAAATCGGCTTTCGTCGCGCCCATGCGTATCGCCACCGCGAATCCCTGCAGCATCTCGTCGGCGCCGTCACCGATAACATGGCAACCAACAATCTTCTCGTCGTCACCTGCCGTAATCAGCTTCATGACGGAGCGCTGCTTCTTGTCACCTAGTGCGTAGTACATCGGTGTAAAACCGGTTGTGTAGACTTTTACGCTGTCGCCGAACTCGGCGCGGGCGTTACTCTCCGACAGGCCAACGGTGCCTATCGGCGGATGACTGAAGATAACCGTGGGAATCAGGTCGTATTCGAGGTGCCTGCCGTCCATGCCGCCGTATTGCCGGTCCGCGAGCCGGCGTCCGGCCGCGATGGCGACCGGCGTCAGCGCGGCGCGACCGGTCACGTCGCCAAGCGCAAATATGTGTTCAACGTTCGTCTGCTGGTATTTGTCGGTCGGGATGAATCCGCGTTCGTCCATAGTGACGCCGCCTTTTTCAAGCGCGAGCCCCGCCGTGTTGGGTGAGCGGCCGATTGCCCAGAGAATGCAGTCCACCGGGCCGAAAGAACGTCCGTCATCTGCTGTCAGCACCAGGCCATCAGGTGTTTTCTCAACCGCGGCGGGCACAACGCGTGTTTCAATCTCGATACCATCCTTCTCCATGGCCTCCATCAATTGCTCACCGAGCATCGTGTCGAATTCGCGAATGATCGCGTCCTTGCGAACGACGACCTGAACGTCGCTGCCCAGGCCGTGCAATACGCCCGCGAGCTCGACAGCGATATAACCACTCCCGGCAACGAGAACACGCCCAGGCCGGTCTTCCAGTTCGAAAAAGCCATCCGATGTAATACCCAGCTCGGCGCCCGGAATCGCCGGGACAGCTGGACGCCCGCCCGTCGCAATGACGATGCGCTCCGCTATGTACTGCCCACCGCCCACAGCAAGTGTGTGCGAATCAACGAAACTGGCCGCGCCCGCAACATATGTCACACCGCTGTTGTCCAGGTTGGCCTCATAAATGCCGTTCAGCCGTTTAACATAGGCATCGCGCCGCTGCTTAACCGCGGCCCAGTCGTGTCCATTAACAGTAACGTCGAAGCCGTAGTTGGCTGCCTGTTCCAGGTGGTACATATGACTCGCCGTGTACCACATCACTTTCTTCGGTACACAGCCAACATTGACGCAGGTGCCGCCAAGCGGCCCGTACTCAATGACGGCGACGTTTGCGCCATATTCGGCAGCACGGCGAGCGTGCGCAATGCCGCCACTGCCGCCGCCAATTACGATTAAGTCAAATTTCTTGCTCAATGCTTTTCCTTGCGTTTGTTATCGCCCGTTAGGACGGGCTCCTGCGACGCATTACCGTGTTAAAATTCTGCGCCTGAAACGGACATCAGCCAAAGCAATGCCCAACCCGCTCCTCGACATCTCTTCGCTGCCGCAATTCAATGAACTTGCGCCCGACCAGGTTGTGCCAGCGCTCAGCGAGCTTATCGCAGAGCACCGGCAAAAGCTTGAGGCGCTGCTGGACGACAATTCGCAGCCCGACTTCGACACCCTGGTCGCACCGCTCGAGGAAATGGAGCATGAGCTTTCCCGTGTCTGGTCTCCGGTTAGCCACCTGCAGGGTGTACTCGAATCGCAGGAGTGGCGCGAAGCGTATAACGCCGCGCTTCCCTTACTGACCAAGCATGGCACCGAATTATCACAGAACTCTCGATTGCAGCGCGCCTACGCCGCCGTCGCCCGGCAACTGCCCGGTACCGCGAGTGCCGCACGCAAGAGCGTTGTTGAACAAGCTTTGCGCGACTTTCGACTCGCGGGTGTTGACTTGCCTGAGGCCGACAAGGCGCGATTCAAAGAGATCATGCAGCAGCTTGCTGCGACGCAGGCCGCGTTCGAGCACAACATTCAGGACTCGCAGGATGCCTGGAGCCTCATCGTTGCCAACGAAAGTGAGCTGGCTGGCTTGTCGCCGCAAATCGTCGCTCGTGCGGCCGGCGAGGCGCGCAAGCGCGATCGGCAGGGCTGGCTGCTGACGCTGGACTATCCAACGTATGACGCCGTGATGCGGCATGCGGACGATCGCGGTCTGCGAGAGAGTGTCTATCACGCCTGGGTCACCCGCGCCTCAGATCAGGGCAGTAACCCCAAGTGGGACAACAGCGCCAACATCGAGACAATTCTGGCGTTGCGTCATGAAGCCGCAAAACTGGTTGGTTTCGACAATTTTGCCGAGTATTCGCTGGCCACGAAGATGGCCGGGTCGACAACCGAGGTCATTGATTTTCTGCGCGAGCTTGCCAATCGGTCCAGGGCTGCAGCGGAGAGCGATGTTGCTGAGCTCACCGAGTTCGCTGGCATATCCCTGAAGCACTGGGATTACCAATATTGGCTTGAGCAGCTAAAGCAGAAGAAACACTCTATTTCGAATGAGGCGTTGCGCCAGTACTTCCCGGTTGAAACCGTCATCGCCGGCCTGTTCGAGCTCGCCGAGCGACTCTACGGCGTCAAGCTCGAACGACAGGAAAACGTCACTACCTGGAATGATGACGTTTGTTACTACTCAGTGCAGGACGAGGACAGCGCGCTCATCGGCGGTTTCTACACTGATCTTTTTGCGCGCAGCGGCAAGCGCAGTGGTGCATGGATCGATGAATGCATCGTGCGCAAGAACCTGAACGGACATGCGACGCTGCCGGTCGGTTACCTTGTCTGCAACTTCCCTCCACCCGACAGCGATGCTGGCCATCAATCTCTGCTATCGCACGAAGATGTCGTCACCTTATTCCACGAATTCGGCCATATGCTGCATCACCTGCTGACCCGGATCGACTATCCGAGCATCGCGGGGATCAATGGTGTGCCCTGGGATGCCGTCGAGCTGCCAAGCCAGTTCATGGAGAACTTCGCGTGGAATTACGACGTATTGAGCCGCTGCTCGGCGCATACCAAAACCGGCGACGTACTGCCTCGGGAACTTTTCGACCGGCTTGACGATAGCCGGCATGTCGGTGCGGCCATGGCCATGCTGCGACAAATCGAGTTCGCGTTGTTCGATTTTCGCTTGCATGCCGAGTACGCGCCGGACAAAAGCGGCTTCGCACTACAGGTACTGGACGAGGTGCGCGACGAGATCGCGTTGATCGAATGCCCGGACTACAACCGTCTGCCACACAGCTTCTCGCACATTTTCGCGGGCGGGTATGCGGCGGGTTACTACAGCTACAAGTGGGCCGAGGTTCTTGCCGCAGACGCGTTTGGTGCATTTGAGGAAGCGGGCATTTTTGACAGCGAGACGGCAATGCGTTTTCGCAGTGAGATTCTCGAAGTGGGCGGCAGCCGTGACATCATGCAGGCATACATTGCCTTTCGTGGCCGCAAGCCCGAAATCGATGCGCTGCTGCGACAAAGCGGGATAAAGAGCGAATGAAGATTGCTACGTGGAACGTCAACTCGATGAAGGTGCGACTGCCGCACGTACTCGAGTGGCTGGACGCGCACAATCCTGACGTGCTCGTACTGCAGGAGATCAAGCAGGTAACCGAGGCTTTTCCTGCCGAGGCATTGGCCGAGGTGGGTTACGCATCCGTTGCCAATGGCCAGAAAACCTACAACGGTGTCGCTGTGATCAGCCGCTCGCCCGCACTGGATCCGGTCCTCGAATTTCCGGGTTTCGATGACCCGCAGCGGCGCGTGCTTGCGGTGACTATCGATGATGTCCGCGTCGTTGATCTCTACATTCCGAATGGCTCGGAAGTCGGCTCTGACAAATACGACTACAAACTGCGCTGGCTCGCTACTTTGAGAGATTTCCTCGAAGATGAATTATCGCGCCACTCGAAGCTGGTCGTGCTGGGTGACTTCAATATCGCGCCGGCCGATGAGGACGTACATGACGCAGAGAAATGGGGCGAGGCCATTTTGTGCAGCCCCAAAGAACGCGCGGCGTTAAAAGAATTGACGGCGCTTGGTCTGACCGATGTATTTCGGTCATTCGACCAACCCGAGAAGAGCTTCAGTTGGTGGGATTATCGCGCCGCCGGTTTTCGCCGCAATGCAGGTCTGCGAATTGACCTGATTTTGGTAAGCGACGCGATGGCAGATTGCTGCAACGCCAGCTATGTCGACAAGGAACCCCGCGCCTGGGAGCGCCCCTCTGATCATGCCCCGGTGGTCGCAGAATTCGAATGTTGACAAGTTTTTCGACACCTGTAGAAACTGACAAATACATGACATATTTCAGGATTTTGCCCAGCACGCTAAAAGTGCTCCGGGTATCATTCGATGACAAGAAATAATGTCCCGGGGGGGCACCGTTGACTGACAACAGACTCAGCGCAACGGGTGTTACTCCAGCGACCAATAAGAATAAGAAACGCATCATGTCCCAGGACCGCCGTAACGATTACGACGTTACCAATACCGTGCAGGTGAGTGATCCTGTGTCGGTCCGCAATGCCGTGTACGAACTCTTCAGCGAAGCTTTTCCCGGCGCGTCCTACGACAAGATCTGGCTCGCGTTTTATGACTTCGAGCGTTTGTTCACAGGACGTTATCCTGGCTACGAGGGTTGCGATACCACCTATCACGACGTGCAACACACGCTCGATATGACGCTCGCGGTCGCGCGTCTGATAGCTGGCTACGAGCGAAGTGTTGAGCTGCACGACCGGCTCGGCGCACAGCGTGCACAAATGGCGATAATCACCGCGCTGTTTCACGATGCCGGTTACATTCGGCACAAGGAGCGCGATGCCGAGTTTGCAAACGGCGCCGAGTTCACGCTCTATCACGTGTCGAGGAGCGCTGACTTCCTGCGGCGCTACCTGCCCGAACATGGAATGGCGAAAGATACGGCGGTCAGCAGCATGATCGTGCACTTCACAGGATATGAGCTTGATCTGGACGAGATCGAACTCGATGATCCTCGTGACATCATCTGCGGTCACCTGATCGGCACGGCAGACCTGCTCGCGCAAATGGCCGATCGTTGCTACCTCGAAAAATGCCGTGATCGCCTGTATAACGAATTTGTCGTTGGCGGCGTCGCCGTCGAGAACGCCAAGCCGGGTGAATACATGGTGCGGTACAAGTCGGGTCTCGACCTGCTGCAAAAAACGCCTGTGTTCTACCAGCAGGTCATGCGTGACCGGCTGCACCGCAAATTCAACCGCGTCTACCGTTACTTTGAGGTGCTGTACGACGGCCAGAACCCGTATATCGATGCGATCGCCGCCAACATCTCACACCTTGTGCGTGTCATTGAGTCCGGTGACTGGACACTGCTGCGCCGTGAGCCGCAGTGCTTCCTCGGTATCGTCAATGCCGTGAATGATCTCGAGTTGCTGGTCAAACGCCAGCTCGGTTCGCTGTCCGGCAAGGCCATTGAGGCCAACGGTTTGCTAATGCCGGTCTAGGCTGCGTACTGCTTTGTATTCGCTACGGCTCAGGCGACGGTTGGCGTAAAACGCCGCCGTCGCTGCCCCAAATAGTGCATACACGACGTCCGCAGCGGATATTACCTCGTCAAAGAACACGGGCCACGTCATCGACGTTACCGCGCGCAGAATAGTAAGCGTGCTCGTGTCGAGCTCCGACGCCGTGAACGCGGCGGCGACAACAACATTGCCTACCAGGGCTCCCGCTAATGCCAGAACCACGGCGAGCACTGGAAATCGCCAGTCGAGACCACGCCCGGCGCGGCGCAAGACCAACCCGATCAGTAAACCAAGAACCACGGTCATCCACGGAAAGATACGATTGACCAGGGTCGATAGCATTGCCCACAACACGCTGAACAGGATGATGACAATCAGCCCGGCAATCACCGCATCGCGAAACGACTGCGCCGCGATGAGCTGCTCGCCATCCGCTGCGCCCGACAATTCGGGTGCGCCACGGTGTTTTTTCGGCAGGCGAAGTACGCTCTTACGTGGCTTGTTAGTCACGCACGCATTCTGTCAAACTGCGACGACCGAAGCGAATGGTTAAACGTCGTATGGAACAAAGCAGAATCGACTGGCTCAGTTTCGGTACGTGTGTAGCGATTATCGCTGCCGCCGGCATTTTTCTCGCGGCGTCGCCCGAAACAGCCGGGCCAATGCTGCAGGGACTATACGACTTCATCGCCATCGAATTCGGGGTCTTCTACCTGCTCGCCAGCGTTGCCGCGATATCGTTTCTTGCATGGCTTGCCGCCAGCCGCTATGGCAACGTCAAGCTTGGCTCAGATGACGAGGGACCTGAGTTCAGCCAGCTTAGCTGGATAGCCATGTTGTTCTGTGCCGGTGTCGGTGCTGGGTTGATGTACTGGTGCGCCACTGAATGGGCTTTCTACTACGAGTCACCACCGTTTGGCGCTGAGCCTCGCAGTGCGGAAGCGGCCGAATGGGCCTCGACCTACGGGCTGTTCCATTGGGGCTTCACGGCCTGGGCTTTTTATTGTCTGCCGGCGATTGCAATTGCCTACCCCTACTACGTCGGCAAGAAGGACAAGCTGCGCTTCAGCCTGAGCTGTAACTGGTTCTTGCGTGGAAACGAGCAGGGACCGCTGTCGCGCGTCATCGATTTCCTGTTCATGATCGCGTTGATCGGCGGCGCCGCGACAAGCCTCGGGTTCTCGGCGCCAATGATCGCTGCCTGCCTGGCCTGGTTATTCGGAATTCAGACGAGCTTCGAGCTTGAAGTCATCGTCATGGGTATCTGCGTTGGCCTGTTCGTACTGAGTGTGTGGCTCGGCCTCAAAAAGGGCATCAAGCGTCTCAGCGACATTAATATGTATCTTGCGCTCGGACTGCTGTTGTTCATCCTGATCGTAGGCCCGACCGTGTTCTTGCTGAAAACGAGTCTCAATGGCCTCGGCATGATGACGCAGAACTTCGTGCGCATGAATTTCTGGACAGACCCCTTCACCAACTCCGGGTTTGTCGAAAGCTGGACTATCTTCTACTGGGCATGGTGGATTGCTTTCGCACCGTACGTTGGCCTGTTCATCACCCGCATCTCTCGCGGTCGTACCATTCGCCAGGTGATCACGGGTATGTTGATCTTCGGTTCGCTCGGCAGTTGGATCTTCTACATGATCATTGGTAACTACGCCCTGTTTTTGCAGCTCTCCGAGCAACTCGATTTCGTTAACATTCTGAATTCCGTCAGTGGCAACGCAGCAATTGTTGCAGCACTGGAAACGCTGCCGATCGCGCCGTTGGTCATTGGCGTGTTTGCCGTAGTCTCGATCGTGTTCGCGGCAACGACTTACGACTCTGCCTCCTACTCGCTGGCATCCGGGGCGACGTTGCACCTGAAGGCGGGTGATGATCCTGCGCGCTGGCATCGCGTGTTCTGGGCATTCGCACTTGCCGTGTTACCGATTGCACTGATGTTCATCGGCGGACTCAAAACTATGCAGGTGGTATTGCTGATCGTGTCGTTGCCGATACTCGTTGTCGGCGTGTTGATGTCTGTGTCGCTCGTTAAGTCGTTACAGGCTGGTCATCAGGATTAGGTAATGCGTGTACAGGTCCTGCTAACTGCGATCATCGTCCTGGCCGGTTGTGAGCAATCTCCAGTCGTTACCGTCGATGGCGAGTTGCTTGTTGGCAAGTACATTGATGAAGACGTCGCGACCTTTCTCGGCGTGCCGTTCGCTGAGCCTCCCGTCGGCGACTTGCGCTGGCGAGCGCCACGATCTCTGACGTCCAAACTCGAACGCCGTGAGACCACCGAATTTGCGGCCGCGTGCATGCAAACGATGCGCATCCTCGACTGGTACCGATCCATGGCGGAGTCCTTCGGCGCATCAGCCGATTACTACGACGACCTGGAGGTCAGCGAGGATTGCCTGTATCTGAACGTATGGACGCCGACGCTCGAAGACGATGCCAGGATTCCGGTCATGGTTTGGGTTCACGGCGGCAGCAACAAAAGTGGCTGGTCGTACGAGAACAATTACCGAGGCCACGTACTGGCGCCGCAAGGTGTGGTTGTTGTAACGGTCGCATACCGGCATGGCGCGTTCGGATTTCTGTCACACCCGGAACTGGAGAGCGAGGACGCTGTGGCGAACTTCGGCTTATGGGACCTCGTTGCTGCACTGCAGTGGATTCAGGACAATATTTCCGAGTTTGGTGGTGATCCGGGTCGGGTGACGTTATTCGGTGAATCCTCTGGGGCTGAAGATATTCTCGCGCTTATGTTCTCGGATAAGGCAAGTCATCTGTTTCATCGTGCCGCCCTGCACAGTACGGCCGGCTATGGACTCTCCATGCCGTCCCTGGAGGATGAACAGCGGCGTAGCCGGGATCTGATGGCGGCGCTGGGGGTGACTTCGTTGGAGGGTCTGCGGCAGGCCGATGCCGCGACGTTGCTGGAAGCCTACACCGAGCTCGCGGCCGATCATTACCACTCGCCCGCGATCGATGGTCAACTAATTACCGAATCAACGTGGGAGAGCATGTTGTCAGGCCCCTGGCCCGATCACGCCGTGATTATTGGTACCAATGCTGACGAATACCTGGACAGGGATGCCACTGCCGAAGAATACGTGTGCCCGTCACAAAGCGTTGCCGCGAAACGGACCGCGTCCGGTGGAAAGGCCTGGATGTATTTCTTCTCCAGGGTGCGCGAGGACGAAGCGGGTGCAGAAATCGGTGCCTATCACGGCGCCGAGTACCCCTACGTATTCGGCGTACATGACGACTACATGACCACGACCGATTGGGACCTGGATCTCTCCACCCTGTTGCAGGAGTATTGGATCAATTTTGCGACAGGCGGCGATCCGAACGGCGCAGGCATTCCAGAATGGCCGATGTTCGAACGGCCGGACCCACTCGTTCATGAGTTTGGCGATGAGGTAATTACGATCCCGGCGATAGAACAGGAGATGTGTGCCTCATTTGAGGCGTCGAACTAGTTATTCGGAAAATCAGCTGGGCTCTTGAATGACGGCTGATGATCCAAAGGAGTTAATGGCAAATGCGATCATTCAGTCGATATTTCGTTGTCACGGCGTTTGTATTGTTGCAGGCAGATCCATTTTGCTGGGTTACCGCCCGGGGCGCTGACTTGACCGGCACGCTCATAGTACGTGTGCAAGGTCTGACGTCCGATGATGGCAACTTGCGATTCGTCCTGTTTGATTCAAAGAAGAACTTCTTAACATCCCCTGTTCGCGCTGAGATTGTCGAAATTAAGGACCGACAAGGCGAGTGGATTGTCGAGGAGCTGCCTTATGGGACATACGCGGTCCTGGTGCACCATGATATTGATGCGAGCGGCGCCATGGAACGACACTGGTACGGGAAACCGAAAGAGCCGACTGGCGCTTCTAATGACGCCCCTGCCAGATTCGGGCCGCCCAAATTCGAGAAGGCGAAGTTTCAGCTTGAGTCGCCAACGCTTACGCTGACGGTCGCGGTCAAGTAAATACCCTACCAAGGGTCAGGCATTCAGACTACCGCGTCAGGTGCGCCAGGTCAGGAAACGGCGGTTGGGGCGCTGCGCCGCTGTTTCTCGGCCTCTGTGCCATAATTATCGCGCTGGCCATCCCACAGCGTTTATCCGCCCGTGGGCCTAGGAATTATGCTGGTTCCCTTACCCGCTCCTGAGAAAGTTGTTCAGACGGTGATTGGGCAATATCCGGCGATTTCATAACTGACCGGGGAGAGATCATGACTCGCATTTTCATTGTCTTAATCACGATTTTCACATTGGCAGCCTGTGCGGGTAAGCCGCTTGTGCCTTATTCCACCGATTTCGATCCGATTGCTGAAATGCCGTCCTCCGTAGGTAACATCGAAGACGGAAGAGGCCGATTCCGGGAAATCTACTGCGAAGTGCAGGAAGAACACGGTCGAGATTTGCCCGACCACATGCCGTGTGAGGAGGCGCTCATGGTCGTCGGCACGGAGCCTGCGGCCACCGGACGTCCGGTTTATCTGGGCCCGAGCCGGGGCGGCTACCTTGTTGGAATAGTGCCAGGCTTTGGTTGGGACTGTATCGAGGGTTGGCTGGATCATGACAACTCGGGCCCGGCACACGTCGCTAAATTCGGGTACGAGTCTGCGTTTCTTGAAGTCGACGGGCTGTCGGGAACTTCGAATAATGCCGGTCAGATCAATGAATTCCTGATTAATTTGCCCCCTGAAGACGAGGGTCGACCGATTATAATGATTGGCTATTCAAAGGGCGCGCCGGACCTGCTCGATTTCGTGGTCAGTTACCCTGAAACCGCCAAACGCGTCGTCGCTGTGGTTGCTATTGCTGGTGCCGTCAGCGGCTCGCCGTTGGCCTTGGAGAGCGATCAGGGCCAGGCCAATTTGCTGACCAAGGTGCCCAAATCCGAATGCGACGACGGCGACGGTGGTGGTGTAAATGACTTGCGCCCCGATGTTCGCAAGCAGTGGCTGGCGGATCATCCACTGCCTGTTCATATCAGGTACTACTCAGTGGTGACTTACCCGGATCCGGAAACACGTATGTCCAGGGGTTTGAAGTCCAGCTATCGGAAACTCTCCAAAATTGCCGATGCGCGCAACGACAGTCAGGTCGTTTTTTACGACCAGGTCATTCCAGGCAGCACGCTTCTCGCATTCCCAAATGCGGACCACTGGGCCATCGGGGTACCGGTTGACCGTAAGCACAAGTTCGCGGCTTCGAGCTTTGTCAATCGCAATAACTATCCACGGGAGGCATTTTTCGAGGCGATCATCAGGTACATTGAGGAGGATCTCACCGATTGAGAAAAAAGGCGACGTCTTCGCGCGGCAACTACCGCGTCAGGTGCGCCAGGTCTTCCTCGGTATAGAGTTGCTCGCAGTTCGACGAAACGGTATCGACTTTTGTAATCACACCGTCCATACCGTAACGCGCTTCAGCTATGCAGGTGTGGTTCCGCGTATCCCCGCCCGGAGCACTTGCGGCCGTGCCATTGGTTGCGCGCCAACGCACAAGACCGTCGCGGCCTTCTGATGCTTCGAGCTTGAGGTTATTCGGCTCTCCCCATCTCGCGATCATGTCGGTGGCCGGTGCGCCAACCCAGGAAACGGCGGCCTGATGAAACGCGCTTTCCTCGTCGACCACCTCATAACCCGAAGAGGCGCAACCAGTCAGCACCAGCGCTAGCAAAATAGTCTTGTACATCGGCCTCTCTCTTTCTTGTTTTTGTTATTGAGCCGTAAGTTTTCGCGCGACATCCCCGCATCTTATGCCGCCGGACTGAATTACTTTTGCATTGATTCCACGAAAGTTCAGTTGCTTACCCATACCTGAGTTTACGAACACTACTGCATCTTTACCAAAACGTGCCGCAAATTTCCTGCAACCTGTATGTGGCGGTTCGGTTACCTCGATAATCGCGTCACCTATCGCCAGCCGCGTGCCCGGTGGCAGGTTGCCGGGGCTCAGGTCCATGTCCAGGTACATCTGGTCACCAGCCAGGCGTCGTCGCTCGGGATCATCTGCAACGAGCGCCACGACACGTGCGTTCATGATATTGAGCTGCATCTCGGGATCAGCCGTGCCGTCGAGCGTGTGCCGACAACCGCGGCTCAGCCAGTTGTCGCCGACCAGGCCCTGTTCGCGGTCCAGCGTACCTTCAGCAACGACTTCACGCTCATCGACAGCCGGTCGCCGCACGATGAGCTCGAGCACACCGTTGTCTTTTGGTGATTGCAGAATGTCATCGAGCCCTTGTTCGAGTTCCTCAGTGCTGAGTTGCCTTGCTGTCGTCATGTTCCGAACATCTCCTTTACTGTATACCGGGCCGCCATGCGGCGCTGCGCGCGTCGCTGAGGTCATTGATGACTGGCACATCGTAGGAACCGTCCGCAGCCATGCATCGTATGTCGTAGTTCTGGCCTTCCACGTCCTGTGCAGACGTGACGAGCAGCGCGCTGCGATCAGGTGACCAGTTGGCATAGTAGTGTTGACCAACACCGGGCGTCAGCTTGCGGCTACTACCGTCCGCAAGTGACAGTTGGTAAATATCGACCACATTGTCCTCATCAACGTAGTAGTCAACCGTACCCTCCATCGGGTTCACCGACGCGATTCCGGGGAGTTTGCCCCGGAGCGCCAGCATCGCGGTCTCTTCGCCTGTCTTCAGGTCGAGCGTGTAGATACCTTCCCTGCCTATTCCGTATCGTGCGTAGAACAATGCGGACGACTCCGGGGACCAGGCGATCGCCGATGGTGAGACGAATTCGTCAGTCTGGATGCGGCCTACGACCGAACCCTGCACGCGCATCACGTAGAGGTTGCCACCGATCGGCCCCGTGCCAGGCCAAGGCGCATCGCGCGATGAGTAGTACACAATGTAGTTGCCGTTCGGTGACCAGGATGGCAACAAGTCCTGTTCCTCATTCTGCGACATGTTCACCGCAACCCCGTTCGGCAGAACCCTGGCATAGATCTCCCGATTGCCGTCCCGCAGCGAGTGGAACGCAAGCATGCGCCCATCCTGTGACCAGGTTGCCCAGTGGTCCTGAACGTCGTTGTCCGTGATTTTGACAATTGAGGCCGTGCTGGCCTGGTAAAGGTAGATATCGCCGTCGCCGTCGGCGGCGGACGTGAACGCAAAATCCGTCGTCTGCAGCGGTTCGCACACCGCGAGAGCTGCCATATTCAGGGCTGGCATAGCGCTGGAGGGCCCGCCACTACTGCCCGTAGCGCACCCGGCGAGCACCGTCAAAATAATGGCAAGCAACTGTATTTGTTGGTTTTTTGTCAAACCGATAACCCAAAATTAACGTGCAAACAGGCTTGTATCGGCCCCCACAGGGTATATACTGCGCCCAGCTTGAATGTACGCCAACTATTTATGTATCACGTTCCGATGTTCCTTAGCTTAGGTCGTCCTGCTTTTCATAAGTAATAGCATCACTTTCAGCGAACCAGCCCGCAAGGGCAAAACTTACTCATGTTAAACAGGAGACACTAATGTCTAAAGTTACCGGAACCGTCAAATGGTTCAATGATTCAAAAGGCTTCGGCTTTATCGAGCAGGAAAATGGACCTGACGTATTCGTCCATTTCAGTGCTATTTCAGGCGACGGCTTCAAGTCACTCGCCGAAGGCCAGAAAGTTGAATTCACCGTCACCGACGGTCAGAAAGGACCTCAGGCTGAAGACGTAATCGCAGTCTAAGTAGTCCGGACGCAAGTCTGTGAAAGGGCGCGCTCTTCGGAGCGCGCCCTTTTTCTTTGCGGGGCTAGCAGGCGCGCAGCTTCTCGGTGAGCTGTCGCAGTCGTTGGCGATAGACTTCGCCCTGCTCCGAACCGTAGCCGCGGCGCATTTCGGCATCAATCTCGTCGATCGCGTCGCGGTAGTGCTTTTTGCAGGTCTGAATTTCTTCGTCACTGCGCCCGCTCGCGACGCTGCGCGCTGGCGTTGTGACAAACGGTTGTGGATCGCCGGTCTCAGCAATGAGAGTCTCCTGCACCTCACCTTCACCGTCGCAACCACCGATCCCGTCTGTGAATGACGGTGGCAATGTCTCGCATCTTGCGTCACCGAAAGAACCGACCTTGCATTTGGCACCAGCAAGCTCTGCGATGCGCTCCACCGTTACGTCGTCACTGGTCCGGAACGAATATACGTAGTTAATGACGCCAATGGATGATCTCGAAAGGGCGTCCAGGCCGCCATAACGATCGAAGACCTCGTCCGACTTGACGTTCGCCCGCATCAACCTGGCAGTTGAAACGGCAAATCGATTTGCGAAACTGCAATCCAGCCCGTCGTCAGCGGCCGCCGGCGCCTGTGTCACGACCTGCTCGACTTTCTGCTCCGGACACGGCGTCTGCTGAAACGTGAGGCCACCGTCTTCGGCCGTGCATTTGAACACCTCAGCCCGCCCATCAGCGCTGGCGAGCAACAGGGAGGTAGTGACCAGTCCGTATATGAAATTGCGCATAGCAGGGTAACTTTACAGGGTGGGAAGAAGCGGTGCGATGCACCGCATCACAGTTCGATTGCTGCGCCAAGCTCAGCTAGAATCCCGCCATCTCACTGGAGAACCAAGATGACCAATACCGTTGCTTCCTTTGCCACCGTCGACCCGTTTGACGGCATGACTGGCGCGTCACCGGCCCAGGCGCAGAATCTCGTGGGTGGTAAGTGGGTTTCGGACACAAAGACGCTGACCGTTCCCGACCCGCTCAATGGCGAGCCGTTCATCGAGATGCCCGACACACAGGACATCGCTCCGTTCGTCGCCGGGCTGCGCAGCTGCCCCAAGACAGGCCTTCACAATCCGCTCAAGAATGTCGAACGCTACATTGAGTTAGGGCGTGTTTGTGCGAAGGCATCGGCAGTGCTGGCCGAGCCGGAGGTCGAGGATTACTTCACCAGGCTCATTCAACGCGTCATGCCGAAGAGCTGGGCACAGTGCAAAGCCGAAGTGACGGTTACGCGTACGTTCCTCGAGAACTTCTCGGGTGATGGCGTGCGCTTCCTCGCGCGCGGTTTTTCCAATCCGGGCGACCGAACCGGACAGCAGTCGAATGGTTTTCGCTGGCCCTTTGGTCCCGTCGTCATCGTCGCGCCGTTCAACTTCCCGCTCGAGATTCCTGCGCTGCAGGTCATGGGCGCATTGTTCATGGGCAACCGTCCGCTACTGAAGTCGGCAACGACTGTCGATATCGTAATCGAACAGTTTGTGCGCCTGCTGATCCACAGCGGCCTCAACCCGAACGATCTTGATTTTATTCACTGTGGCGGCCGCACCATGGGCCGGCTCATCGAAGAATCGAAAGACGCGATTCGGCTCGTGCAGTTCACCGGCTCCAGCCACGTTGCCGAAGCAACATCGGTTGCGGTCAATGGCTGCGTGCGCGTCGAGGATGCGGGCTTCGACTGGAAAGTCCTCGGCCCGGATTTCGACGCGTCCTGGGTTGACTATATCGCCTGGCAATCCGATGAAGATGCTTACAACGCTTCCGGGCAAAAATGCTCGGCACAGAGCATCCTGTTTGCACACGACAACTGGGCCGACGCGTTGCTACCGAAACTCGAACCACTTGCGGCGCGGCGCAATATGGAGAACCTGTCGATAGGCCCCGTGCTGACCTGGGACAACGACGCTATCCAGGCGCACATTGATGCTTGCATGGCCGTGCCCGGCGCGGAACTCATGTTCGGTGGCAAACCGCTCGAAGGTCATAGCATCCCGGATTGCTACGGCGCGTACGAGGCGACGGCCGTCAAAGTGCCGCTCGCGTCGCTTGCCGGTGAACACTTCGGTCTGCTCACGAGTGAATTGTTCGGTCCGTTCCAGATCGTCACGACCTACGGCGACGATGACCTGCCAGTCGTGCTCGACATACTTGAACGCAGGTCGCACCACCTTCCGGCGGCCGTTGTCAGCGCCGACCCGATATTCCTCAACAAGGTCCTGGGCGCGACAGTGAATGGCACGACGTACGCCGGCATGCGCGCGCGCACGACCGGCGCGCCGCAAAACCATTGGTTCGGACCAGCCGGCGACCCACGCGGTGCGGGTATTGGAACGCCCGAGGCCATTCACGTTACGTGGAGCTGCCATCGCGAGATAATTACGGACCAGGCGGCATTGGGGGACTGGGACACGCCGCCGTCCATTTAAAAACAAGAACAGGAGCGGTTCACAGAAACGCCGCTCGAACCCTTACTCAACCGTGACTGACTTCGCCAGGTTTCTTGGTTGATCGACGTCGGTGCCTCTGAGCACCGCGACGTGATAGGCCAGTAGCTGCAGGGGAACGGTGTACACAATAGGTGCGATGAGCCGGTCTGCATGCGGCATTGTGATGACCGTCATACCTTCTTCGCTCTCGATACCGGTATCGGCATCTGCGAACACGTACAACTGGCCGCCGCGAGCACGAACAACCTGCATGTTCGACTTCAGCTTGTCGAGCAGTTCGTTATTGGGTGCAACCACGACCACAGGCATTTCATCGTCGATGAGTGCCAGCGGACCGTGCTTGAGCTCGCCGGCGGCGTAAGCTTCGGCATGAATATAGGAAATCTCCTTGAGCTTGAGGGCGCCTTCCATTGCGATCGGCCACATGGGTCCGCGTCCAAGAAACAGGGTGTGCTGCTTGTCGGCGAAATCCGGAGCCAGCGCCTTGAGTTGGTCGCTCATCTTCAGCGTAAGGTCCGAGGCCGCCGCTGCGTGCGTGAGATTCGCAACGAACTCTCTTTCCTGCTGCTCGGACAAACCGCGATGCTTCGCCATCATCAGCGTAACGATGAGAATTGATAGCAGCTGAGTCGTGAACTCATTGGTGCTTGCAACACCGTTCTCTGGTCCTGCCTGCGTCATCATGACGAGGTCCGATTCAAGCACCATTGAGCTGTGCGCGCTGTTGCAGATCGTCAACGAGCCGAGGTAACCCAACTCTTTGGCCATGCGCAGTGCTTCCAGCGTGTCCGCTGTTTCACCAGATTGTGACAGTGT